>JAILHD010000083.1 GCA_024696155.1 Treponema sp.
ATACAACCAAAACCTTTACATTCAGGACAACGGCGGCATTTTAAAATTCCAGTTCCGTTCATGATTTTATTTTAACAGAATCAGTCACCAAAGCAAATGCCAAGTGAACGTCCGGCAGCAAGCATATCATCATCAAGCGGAATTGGCTTAACTCTATCAATAATAGAAGAAAGTGGAATTCCAGCAACACGACCATCACGAATGCCAATCAGATTTCCAAAACGTCCTTCTGCAATAAAGTCTGCGGCAGCACTTCCAAGCTTTGTTGCCAGAAGCATATCGTGAGCATCTGGAGAGCCACCGCGCTGTAAATATCCAAGAACAGAAGTTCGTGTTTCAAAACCAGTTTCGGCTTCTATCTCTTTTGCAACCCTAAAGCCAATCGATTGCGGCATTTTTGCACGGGCAGATTTAAATTCTTTCTTAGTAAGTGTTGCCTCGTTTATATCCAAAGCACCTTCTGAACAGGCAATAATAAAATATTTTTGTCCTTTATCACGTCTGTCATTTATGAACTTTGCAATTTTTTTGATGTCATAAGGAATTTCTGGAAGTAAAATTACATCTGCACTTCCTGCAATTCCTGCATGAAGTCCAAGCCAGCCAACTTTATGACCCATAATCTCTACAACCATTGCACGACCATGACTTCTTGCTGTAGTTCTGATTGCTTCAATTCCCGCAGTAGCAACATCAATTGCCGTATGAAAACCAAATGTCTCTTCTGTTTCGGCAATATCGTTATCAATTGTTTTTGGAAGCCCGATTACATTAAAGCCTTCTTCGCTAAGACGGGCTGCAGTAGAATTAGTTCCATTTCCGCCAAGGCAAACAAGGGCATCAAGCTTAAATTTCTTAAAAGTTTCTCTGATGCCTTCTACTGGCAAAAGTCCTGTGTTAGGATCTGGTTCAGGATTTTTAAATGGTTTTACGCGAGAAGTACCCAAAATGGTACCGCCAAGATTTATCATTCCAGAAAAATCCATGTCATCCATTTTAAAACAGTCACCATCAATTAGTCCGCGGTAACCGTTTCGAACGCCCACAAATTTCATGCCGTATTTTTCTTTTCCAGAAAGACACAATGCTCTGATTGCAGCGTTAAGCCCAGGGGCATCGCCGCCAGAAGTTAGAACTCCAATTGTTTTTACAGAAGTAGTTTTCATAGGATTTATTATATCAGAGTAAAAATTACGTGCAACAAAAAAAATCCGAAACAGCCGTAGCCGTTTCGGACAACTCTCATTCCCGAAGGAATCTCTCTCCTTTAGAGCATCCCCTTTTATAAAAAGAGTCAGCAAAAGTACTGTCATCTTTTGAGCCTGACTCCGAAAGCATCATAATTAAACTTTTTGTTTTTATTTTTAAATCTATTTCAAAATTGTTTTTAACTAAGAACACTTTAACATTAAAAAACCAGTTTTAAAAGTGTTTTTAACCTAAATAACCAAGGTTATTCAAAAAGTAACCAAAGTTATTTGAATAAAACTAACAAAAAGTTATAAATAACGAACGGTAGTAAATTGAGATTCGGCAGAAATTATATTGAGATTTTCTGGTTAAAAAGTTCAAATTTTAGTTTAAGGTTAAAGATGAACGATTTTTGCACCAGATTTATAGTCTACAGGTAAATTTTCTACAGATTTTGTAAGTTCAGATTTAATTAAGTCTCCAGATTTAAAACAATTCCCCTGTTCTGAACTTACAAGAGTAAGTCCAAGTCGGCTGCAGGCATAATAACCTGTACGATTCTTAGGAAGGCGGAAACTATCTGAAGTAATTCTAAGTAAAAGTGATTTATCTTTTGACGTATTTACTTCTGCATTTTTTGAGCCGGCTTTTACCGCGCTGATAAAACTTAAAACTGCACGTTCTTTTGGAAGTTTTGCAGCTACAGAAAGTTTTTGAAGGCGTGCAGGAGCGTCTTCTGTAGAAAAAGCAAAATTACACCACTTGTTTTTGCTTCCGGTGTAAGATTTAAAGCCGTTCATAGGGCATTCAAAAGCGTGAGGACAAGGAGCCTTTACTTCAAAGCCAGCTTTAATAAAGCGTTCACGAAGAAGGGAAAGTGTTCTTGCAGCCTTAGGAACTCCAGGTTCAACAAGCAGAAACTTTGCATTCTCTGCCGCATAGGCAGAAAGCTGATCAAAATATTTTTTTGACTGGAACTCAGGCGGCATTTTTGCTCCCTGATCCAGTTCATTGAACATATTCGCGCATGTTACAAAACTGCATTTTTCTTTAATAAATGTACCAAAACTTCCTTTTACCCGGATGATTTTCCAGTGTGATAAGGCATTTTCGTCTGACGGAGGAAGCTGCGCTGCAACAGACATATAAAGTTCTTCGCCAAGAGTAAGAGCGGACTGAGAAAGATCAAGACAATACCAGGTAAGATTTTTGTTCCGTAATTCAGGACGACTAATCCAAAGGGCTGTTACAAGGGTAAGAGGACCGCTACCCAAGTCCAGACAGGCACAATCTTCTGAAGGGAACACTTCCGCCGGCAGATTAGAAAAGAGTCTTGTAAGACGCACAAGATTCCACCAGGTAAAATAACGCACATAAGCACTAAGCTGTACGTTTTCATTCATATAACCTAGTCTGCGGCTTCCACGTTCATCTGTAAGCTGATGAGAAAGAGCTGCAATATTGTCCGGTAAAGACTGCATCTGGCGGCTGTTGAGTGGACGCACACTCTGAATTATCTTATCAAAATTTTCGATTGTCTGAAGCTGAACTTTTGATAAAGCCGATTCAGCATTTTCTTTAGAAAAAAGCGAATTTAATACTTCAAATTTCATTTAGAATTTCCCTTAAGGGCAAGATAAAGCTGTGAAAGTTCAGCACGGGTCTGGCGTATCATATGAATTAATTCTGCATTATTCTGAACCGCCTGAGCTTCCTCTAAAATCTGACGTCCCGCCCCTTCCGCAGTAAATTTCTTTTCACCAATCAGATACTTCAGACGGAAAATCAGTTCAACCTCATGCTGAGTGTAAAAACGGCGGCCTGTTAAATCCTTTTGCGGCGTAAAGCCAGGAACAACTTCTTCCCAGTAACGCAAAACGTGAGGCTTTACTCCTGTAAGGTCTTCAACCTGCCCTATTGTATATTCCATAGAAAAACTATTTTTCCCTGTCTTCCCACTTTGTTCGGCTGCCCTTCATTTCAAGCTGAACAGGAATCTGATCAAAGCCCAAATCCTCGCGGATTCTATTCTTTAAATATGTAACATAAGGCTCTGGCACAACTTCCGGTCTGGTAGCAAAAATAATAAAGTTTACAGGGTTTGTACTAGCCTGAATCATATAGCGGATTTTAAAATGCGCAGTTTTAGAGGCAGGAGGCGGATAGCGTTCCAGCCAGTCCTGCAGGGCATTGTTAAGGCTTGGAGTAGGAATCTTACGGGTAAGCTGCTCATACAGAGAAATTGCTGTCTTAAGCAGATCCTTAATTCCTTTTCCGTGAAGGGCACTTAGAGTCAAAATCGGAGCAAAATCCATCTGACCAAACATAATGTTCATCCATTCGCGGGTTGCTTTTTCTGCCTTTGTACCCTGTTCTTCGCGTAAATCCCACTTATTCAAAACAAAGATGATTCCGCGGCCTTTTTCAAATGCAAGTGAACAGATTTTTTTATCCTGTTCAGCAAGCCCTTCAACGGCATCAATCATCAAAAAGACAATATCGCATTCATCAAGAGTTTTGATGGCACGGTTTACAGAGTAATATTCAACATCATCAGTTACACGGGCCTTGCGGCGGATTCCGGCAGTATCCAGAACTTTAAAATGCTTTCCGCCAAATTCAAATTCACCTTCAACAACATCGCGGGTAGTTCCAGCGTAATCACACACAATAGAAGCTTCCGAATGAGTCAAACGGTTAGAAAGCGTAGACTTTCCTGTGTTAGGTTTTCCCAAAATTGCAATTTTAATCGGACGGTCAGCGCTCAATACTTTTACGCGTGAAAAATCACAACGTTCGGTAATCAAATCTGCAAGCTCACCAACACGGTCGCCGTGCTCAGCCGAAATAAAAATCAGATTTCCAAAACCGTACTTAGCGTAGTTCCAGGCTTCTGCCTCGTTCTTTCCGCCTTCTGTCTTGTTAACGGCCGCAATCATCTTGCCCCAGTAAGGACGCATCTTCAAAATGAACTCTTCGTCCTCACCTGTAATAACGCCAGCTTCAAGCACAAGAATGACAACATCAGCCTTTTCAATCATTTCCAGAGACTTTTCAACAACGTAGTCGTCCAGTTCTGCCTCTTTAGTACCAATGTCGCGGGTAAGCTTGTATCCGCCAGTATCAACCAGATGCACTGGCTGTCCGTTAATAATCGCAGTAGTTTCTACAGGGTCACGGGTAACGCCCGGCTGGTCATTTACAATTGCAACACGTCTGTTCAAAAATCTGTTAAACAGAGTAGACTTTCCAACATTAGGACGCCCCGCAATTACAACGGTTGGCAGTCCTTCATATTCCATATCTTCAGGTGCGATTCCATTCTTAAACTTAATGTCCTGAGTAGTTTCGTCAATAAAATCCGGTTCTTCTTCAATTTCAGTAGTCAAAAATTCTTCATCTTGAGATACAGCCTTAGGCTTACTAAAATCCGGTTTTCGCTTTTTCTTTGCCATAATCTACTATTATATATAATTTTGAGTGCAGTTCCAACACCCACCCGATTACTGCCTTAAAAGAGATTTTCGTGCGTTCAAAAGTTTATTAAGAAGTTCCTGACAGTCGCAGGCTGCTCTAGGCCGTAAAAGTTCTGTAAGTGCAACAGAAATATGAGTAAGCGGACTAAGCGAAAGATTTGATGCAACACCTTTTAGCGCATGAGCACTTTCAAAAGCGCCCTTCCAGTCTGAGCAGTGAATCTGATCTTCCAGTTTTTTATAACGTTCTTCTTCCAGCGCAGATTCCACCAGTTCCAGATAAAAATCTGCATCATCCCCACACCTTTTTATGCCAAGTTCTACATCACAGCCAGCGGATTTTAGACTCTCAATGCTTATCATATTCTACCTTGTCTTTTATAAATGCCTCAAAATCAACTGCAGGAACCGGGCGCGAATAATAATAGCCTTGAATCAAATCAACCCCAAGCTTTCGTAACAGTTCATACTGTGCTTCCACTTCTACACCTTCTGCAACCGTTTTTACACCAAGCATCTGGGCAATTTCCATTACAATTTCTACCATGCGCAGCGCTTTGGAATCTTCATGAATGTGCCGAACAAAACCCATATCAAGCTTTAGAACATCAAAGGGCAGAGATGAAATCATATTAAGAGAAGAATAGCCTGTTCCAAAATCATCCATTTCTATATGAAAGCCAAGGCATCTTAACTGACCAACAACATTAATGATATTTTGAGAATCTTCGGTATAGGCAGACTCCGTAACTTCAATAAAATATTCAGAAGAAGAGATTTTTGCTTCTTTTACAATTTTACAGACATTTTCGACAAAACCTGGTTCAAGAAGGTCTATTCTGGAAACATTTACAGAAACAGGAATTGTTACACCAAAACGTTCTTTCCAGTCTGCAACCTGAAAGGCAGCCTTTTTCCAGATATAGTGATCCAATTTTTGAATTAAACCGTTTTTTTCAAAAACGCTTATAAAAGTGTCTGGATTAATTGTTCCAAGTTCAGGGTGCTTCCACCGCACTAAAGCTTCTGCAGAAGCAAGACTGGCTTTTTCTGTCTGTATTGAATATTTTGGCTGATAGTAAACTTCAAACTGACCTTCTGCAATGCCCCGTTCCAGCTCAGACATCAGCCGCTCTTCATAATTCTCTTTTTTATGCATTGCAACGTCGTAGTAAGCAATATCACCTTTGTGCGTATCTTTTATGCTGTTACATGCAAGAAGGGCACAGTCAAAGCGTTTTTCAATCTCCAGCGTTTTATCTACGTTGGAATAAACTCCCATTCTTATGCTGATTTTATCTTCACCAAAAACATCTTCAAGATGCAGATGTATATTCCACAAAAGCTCCTGAGGATTTTCCTGATGCATAAGGTATATATAAAAACAGTCGGCACTGTTTCTGCAGGCAACGCCATATTTATCTGCAATAAAATTACTGATGCACAAACCAATTTCATAAAGAACTTTGTTTGCATAAGAACGGCCGTGAATTTCGTTGATAACATGAAAGCGGTTTATATCAAGAACAAGAATGTCTCTGTCCTGCTCCGGGGCATAATGATCTGCCATTGTTACGTAATTCATAAAATAATCGCGCTGCAAAAGCACTGTAAGCGAATCTGTTTTTGTGGCAGAAATCAGATTTCGGCTTTCGTACAAGAGGATGGTCTTATTTATTCTTGTACGCACAACTTCTGGAACATCATAAGGCTTTGGAATAAAGTCCGCGGCACCCATCTTAAGACTTTTTACTTCGGCAGAATTGTCAGCAGTGAGCACAATAACCGGAATTTTTTCCAAATAATCTTTTTTGCCTACCTCATTCAAAAAATCATAGCCATCAAGATTTGGCATCATAAGATCCAGCAGAACCAAAGAAAGCGTATCATGCTTTTCTTTCATAATGGCAAGAGCTTCTTTTCCGTCAGCGGCAAGAAAAACCTCGTAGTCGTTTTCGAGCATTTTTTTTAGCATTCGCCGCTCAATTTCTTCATCATCAACGACTAAGATTCTGCGTTTGAGTTTAAGCCTTGTTTCTACAAATTCCTTCACTCGCACTACTCCTTTATTTTTCTCCCGCCCTTGATTCCCCATTTTTAAGTAAGTAAATATCCAAGATGTTCAATTAATTTTTCTCTATCTATTGGCTTTGTAATAAAACCATTCATTCCAGATTCCACAGCTTTTTTGCGGTCGCGTTCAAAGGCATCTGCAGTTACCGCAAGAATAGGAATTCCAGATTTTTCCACATTCTTTAAGCTTCTGATTACTTTTGTAGCTTCATAGCCGTTCATGTCGGTCATATGAATATCCATTAAAATTATGTCGAACGTATTTTCCGGCTCGCTCAAAATTTTTGACACGGCAGCTTTACCACTTTCGGCTTCGTCATAAAGCATATTAAGCCTTGCAAGATTTCTGATGATGAGTTTTCTGTTAATATCAATATCATCAACTACAAGAACTTTTTTACCTTCAAGCTTTTTAGCAACTTCTTCCTTACGAAGTTTTTCCTGTTCAAGCTGCTCGGGAGTCATTTCTACAATCACTTCTGAAAGTTCTTCTATTTCCTCCTGCTTTCCGTCTTCCAAAAGAATCGGGAAATCAACTTTTACAGTAAATATTGTTCCTTTGTGAGGATGACTTTGAACACTAATTTCGCCGTTCATTGCATCCACAATCGACTTAGTGATTGAAAGTCCAAGTCCAGAGCCCTGAACGCCGTTTACAACAGATTCATGCTCGCGTTCAAAAGATTCATAAATCTTATCAAGGAACTCTGGAGCAATTCCTACACCGTTGTCGCGCACCTTAAAAGTAAAATGCGAAACGCCTTTTGTATCTTCCTGCCGGGCAATAAGTTCAATTTTTCCACCTTCATCCGTGTACTTTACGGCATTAGAAAGCAGATTCAAAAGCACCTGATTAAGCCGAAGGCGATCACAAAGCACAAGTTCATCTTTAATATCCGAATTAATTGTAAAACTCTGGTGTTTTTTCTGAACCTGGGCATCTACAATAATTTTTATGTCAGAAATAAGCTTTTTAAGATTTGCAGGAGTATTTATAATTTCTAGCTTTCCTTTTTCAATTTTACTCATTTCAAGAATATTATTGATAAGAGAAAGCAGATAATCGCTGGAAGTTTTTATGTCTTCCAGATATTCATGAACAAGTTCTGTATTATGAGCATCTAAAAGAGCAAGGTCTGTATACCCGATAATCGCATTCATTGGTGTACGGATATCGTGCGACATATTAGAAAGAAAATCTGTTTTTGCTTTAATTCGTTCTTCTGCCTGAATGACTTTATAGTTCAGTTCTTTTTCGCGGTGAAGTACCATAGAAAAAAGATTAAACAAAGTAACAAGAGCAAGTCCAAATACAAAAATCTGAATCAGGTTGTTGCGGATTAAAACTATATTAATTGCAGGATTCATTCCAATCGCTCTTTCTATCTGCTGACGGGTGCTAAGGCGCAGCCACATTCCAAGAGCAAAGAACAGAATAAAAAGCATTGTAATCCACATAATTGATGAATATCCAAACTTGCTGTTTTTATCGCGCTTAAAGATATACCAGTAGAACGTAATTCCAGCCAGACTCCAGATTGAAAGCATAAAATAAGATTCAGAGGCAAGCACATCTTCTGTAAGAATATTTGGAATTAATAACAGAATAAACGTAAACGCAGATGCCACTGTTCCAACAGCACCACCAATTATATGACGCTTGCAGGATTTTTCTTTTGCGGTTTTAAAGGTACAGATTGAAATATACAGATAAACTATAGAAACACTCAAAGTTGCTACATCGGCATTCCATCCAATTGCGGTTCTGCCCAGGAAAGGAATTGGAAGGCATAAAAGAAATATAATCAGACCTCCATAGAGTTGCTTTCCTTCTTTTTCTCTGCCAATTTTGCGTGGAATAAGATTGTCTTTTGCCATACATTGCAAAATCCGCATAGAAGCCTTGTAAAATCCAATTACGCTTGTTACCAGTGCAGAAAGAGCTGCAATTCCAACAACTGCAAGCCCTTTTGTTCCTAAAATTACATAGGAATTATAAAAAACAGGAATCTGTTTAAGGCCTTTTACATACGGCAAATCATAAACATAATCCAGCAGATTTTTGTATTCAGACGGAATATTTGCACAGGCAATTAAAACCGTAAAAATATAAAAGAACATTCCGGCAACAATTGCTAAACCTGCAATAATAAAAATCCCACGGGGCTTAATTTGTACTCTATCAACAATATGCCCCACAACTTCAAAGCCAACAAACATCCAGGGCCCCAGAACAATTATATGAAGCACCTGAAAAACCTTGGATTCATATGGCGTAAAGAAAGGCTGTTGTATAACAATTCCGCCCTGCTTATGCACAATCATGCAGAACAGAACAACAATAGACGCAAAAAGAGTCAGGCCAAAAAAAGTTCTAATATAGCGGGAAGCAGTCGGAAAATAACATACCAAAAGAGCAAAAAGCAGATCAATCAAAAGATTTGTAATAATCTCGCCACCATAAATATCGTAACCGGCAACTTTATACTGAATGCCAACTTCAAGCACATCTCCCAAAAAGTAGCGGCTCATCATTGTAAAAGTTGCAGAGTTTGCCCATAAAAGAGAAATGTAGGCAAGCCCGAGCGACCAGATTGCAAGAAAGGCGTGGTCATAACCAAGAATGTTGCGGGTAAATATATAAGAGCCGCCTTGCCCCGGAATAGTTTGCACAAGATAAGAATAATTAGAAGCAATTACAAGCATTGAAAGAGCAGAAATTACAATGCCTATTATTGTTCCGGCGGGTCCCGCATCTGGCAAAAAAGTAGTTCCGGGCATAACAAAAGCGCCCCAGCCTATAACGCAGCCCAGGGCAAGAGTCCAAATCTGAATGACGGATGAAAATGATGAAAATTTACTTTTTCCACTTTTTTTCATTTTTGTACTTATTTATATATTATTTTAGGTTTTAGAATATTTCCACAAAAAAATAGAAAATTATGTTATCTTTTAAGTTTTGACAACATTCTAAAATCATGAGAAAATTAATGCGGAGTATAATTTATGAAGGACTTTATGAAAAAACAACTTTCAGCCCTGCTATTTTTTACCTGCGTTTTCTTTATTTCTGCAGAAAATTCTAGTTACAGCGAATTTGCATTAGCTTACAAATATAAATTCAACGAAAATCTGAATCTTAAAAATTCAGGCGAAGTCGCTGCTACTTATGAATCTGGAAATTCCCCATTTGGTTTCTATTTTATGAGTAATACAGGAATTAAAACTTTAGGCTATTTTGATATAGGCTTTAATGCTGATGCAAGCTTTGATTATAGTCCTGATTCAAAATGTATTTACAATGATAAAGATTTCGAAATTCAGGCAGTTACGATTGCATTAACATTGGGACCAGAATTAATTTTTACCCCATTCAAGCGACACTCATTAGGAATAACACCAGGAATTAAAGGCACAATGCTAATTCCCTATAATTATGATTTTGCAAATCTTAGTTTTTATGCCTCTTATGATACAACTGCCTTCTACGAATTTTATTTTTCACGCGATTTCAACAAGGGCTTGATTTTTGGCGCAACCTATTCCATTCCGCTCATAGGTTATTTTGGCACAAGCGACAACAAACTATATAATTACCCGTCTCTTACAGTTTCACCAACTTCAGGAAACTGGCAGATTTTTGCAGGCTTTTCTTTTGGAATTGGGAAACGTTCCAGTGTTGCAAGATACGAAAAAAAACACGACGGGGGAAAAATTGTTGCTAAATACGGAAAATATGGCTATATGCGCTATGGAAAATGGGTTATCCAGCCTGTTTACAACAAGATGGAAAAAATCGGAAAAAATCTTGAAGTTGCATTAATTGCAACTTCAGGCAAAGATGTTTCTGTTTATAATGCATACGGCTCTTTGATTATACAGCCGGGAACTTATTCACAAATTATTCCTTTCACTGTAAATGCAGATAAATCTTCTAATGAACCTCAGTACGAAGGAACAGGTTTTGCAGTTCAAAAAGATGACAAATGGGCTTTCTGCGATATCCACGGCAATTTACTCACGCCATTTATTTACGGCAGCATAAATGAAATGCAATCATCAAATTTGGGTACTTATATTATTAATCAGCTTTATAAAACCCCTGATAACAAAGACCGGCTTGAACCTGTAAAAAAACAGTTGTTCAAAAAAGTTTATAAATATATGAACCCTTCAAATCAGAACTAAAGGAGGAGTGTGCTTATGAAATATTTTTATCGAATCCTTATAATTTTTATTCTCGCTGATTTATTCTGTTCCTGCCAAAGCACCCGGGTATATATAAAAGAAAACGAACAATTTTTTGAAGATGATACTTTAGTAGAACAAAAGGCAACCGTTACAAAATATGATTACAAGGACGAGGATTGTCAGAATTTTCAGAAAAAAAAGGTTATTTCAGAGATTACAAAACATAATTACAATGTAGCAGACACATTCAACATTGTTGCCCGTGACTCTCAAAAAGACACCCTTCACCTTTTCTGGGTTGAATCCGAAAGAAACAATAAATCAAAAGTCGAGAACATGGACTTTAAGCTTCTGGAAGTAGACGTTCAAAACGAAAATATTACAAACTGTAAGGTTGTCGGTTCTAAAAAGGTGACTTTTAAGAAAGGAAAGAAAATAAAATCAAAGGGCAAGAAATTCAAAGCAAAAGATGAGGAACTTTTTAACAAAGTAGTAGGCATTATTACCGAGCGCATAAATCAGAAACCTACGGACGCAGAAGAATCAGTTTCTGATATTCAGACTTCGGGAAGGAAAAGTTTTTCTGAACGAATTCAAGTAAACAGCACACCTGACGGAAAATATATTTTCTACACAATTTTAGGAAAGCCTTTTGTTATTGCAGGTTCTGCGACTTTAAACGTACTAAAGTGTGCCGGCTATGCCTGTATAAACTTTTTTGGCGGCTACAATGCTGTAACCAGCCCTGAAGATGAATTGTTATGGTTAATACCTGACGTTAAAAAATCAACGGAAATAGCCAAAGAAGCCAAAGAAGCCAATAAAATTAAATATTATCCGGAATATCATCTGCCATTTACAAACAATCACATAATTGTAGACCGCTATGCGATGGCAGTTGATGTAGAGGCTTTGGATTCTGAAGGACGTGAAAACATTCAGGTTGCTGAACACAGTGAATATGATAATACCATGTCTGTAAAACGCTCAGCAAAGGCTGATGCTTCTTCCACATTGGCAACAAGTAACGTAATTGGTAATATAGTAACAATTCCGGTTTCGGCAACTACCTGGTTAGGTGGCGCAATATTCGGAATTGCATCACAAATGCAAAATTAATTTGTAATTTTTTTTCATAAAAAAATATACGGAGGTATTAAATGAAAAAAACTGTAATCGTTATCATGCTTAGTATGGCAGCATTAGTGCTTTCCAGCTGTGCTTCAAAGCCAACAGGAAAACCAACAGAAACTTCAGCCTATAAGCAGAACGAACAAATGGGACTTCCAGCATGGGCAAGCCAGAGCTTTAAGAGCGGCTGGAATAAAACTGGTTACTATTGGAAAGGACCTGTAGATGAAACTGGCTTCTTTGCATCTGGAGAAGCAAAATATTCTGATGTAAAAACTTCTACAAGTGCAGCAGACCTTGATGGAAAAGCAAAAATTGCTGAATATATCAAACAGGAAATCAATGCAACAGCACAGCAGGAAGCTATTACTTCTGACACAGACAGCGAAACTCAGCGCCAATTCAAAGAGTTCCAGTCAACAGTTGCTTCTATTAAGATTTCAGGCATTATGCGCGTAGACCGCTTTATTGCAGAAGACGGCCGCGTATACGTTTTGATGTTCGTTCCAGATTCAGAAATCAAAAAAGCAGTTCCATCTGACAGCGAATTTGCAAAACGCGTAATGGAAAAATACATCGAAAGTCTTGATGAAGACAAATAGACTTTAGAAGTGCAAACGGCGAAGATGAGTAATGCGGCTTACGTTAATGTTCAAAAGCTCATCTTCGTCCTTTACCATAAGCGATAAAAGCGCATCTCCTTCCATTCGTTCAAGAGCACGTGCAGTTCCTACAATCGTTGCATAACCCGCACCACTAGCCTGCGGCATCTGAATTTCAATCAAATCACCTTCTTTTAGCGACGCTTCAATCAAATGAAACTTTCCAGAAAAATCCATACCTTCCGCTTCAAGAATCTCAGTGCGGATTGCTTCGCTGCTAAGCTGTTCTGGCGTAATAATCAGGCGGTTTTTAATTCTGTTTGCAAGATTTTCTTTTTGATTTTTATCCAAATCCATTGTGCTGAGCGTTTTTTCAAGAGTTAAAAGCAGTTTTTCTGCATCTTCTGAAGAAGATGAAAGGCAGCTTGCGCTGCGTATTCCAAGGCCTCCATCCACGCGCCCAGCCCCGTTCACAAACGCAGGCTTTCTTCCGTCTCTTAGCAATGGAAAATCAAGTACCTCGGCCTTAGTGACAGCAGTCTTTAGATTTTTTGCAGGAAGCCCACATTCTTCAAAAAAGGCGTTGACGTTTATGTCTTCCGGCAGGTTCAAAAGATAAATTCCATCCGTCAGTTTTTCCTGCACATACTTCTGAATATTCGGATTATTTTCTGCAAACGCAATATTTTCTGGAGCAACCTTAAGCACAAAGCCGTGATACAAAACTGCTGCAGAATATGCGTTATACCATTCCTGAATATTTACTTTCATATTCTGAGGAATTTCGTACGGGCAGAAAGTTTCTAAAGTCTTAAAAATACTTTCTACATCCATGCCGCTGTCAAAGGCACTTGTAGCAGAAGTTTTTGTAATTTCAAACTGACTTACAATTCCATAGCTTTTTACATCAAGAAAATGAGTAAGAGGTAAAAGCAAAGAAAGAGAAAGCCCTGGCATAAGAGAAACAGAAAATGCCGACTCAATATTTACAGGCTTAATATTCTGCGGAGCAAGCGGCTGCAATTCTGTGGCAGTGAAAATCTCGTTACCGTCTGTACCAATTCCTTTTTTCTGAATAAGTCCAAACTCCACAGCAGAATCCATCATGCGGTCCAGAAAATCTTTTGTCTGTGCAGCATCTTCTGGCTTTTGCTGAGCGCGGGCAGCTTCCAGAATCTGGGCAAAACGACCTTTAAGAGCAGAAGAACCAGCGCCAGCTGTATCACCTTTTTGTCCCAGAATAAATGCAAGGCGTAGAATTGATTTTTTACTGAGACCGTCCTGCGGAATAGACGCTATAGTGTCCAGTAAAATCTGCGAGTGTTTTCTAAGGCCTTCGCGGCTTAAATGGGTAGAAGATGCGGCACAAAGTAAAGCGTACTGCTGCTTGGGAGAAAGTTTTGCAAATTTTAAAAGCTTATCGTCATCAACATCAACTTTTTTACCTTCGTGGAAAAGTCCAAGATTTAAGAACGAAGTCATCAAAAGCTGCATGCATTTTGCACGGCCAGGAAAAACTTCTTCCAGACGATTTATGGCATTTTTCTTGAGAGAGCCGTCATTTTTAAGCGTAAAAGTATTATTCCGAACACAGCAGATAAAAGACGCAAGAAATTCCTGTGTAAGAATAAAATTATCATCCATACTGAGGTTCATAACCTGAGGCCGCGGAAGCAGTTCTTCAATATTCAAAAGCGGCTCAAGAGAGGGCAAAAGTACAGGGTTCAAAAGAAGATAAGTTTTCCCATCATCCTTTGTAACTGAATAAATCAAAAGTCGGTCACGAAGATTTGCAAGCTTTGTATAAAATTCTGAAATCTGGCAGGTACCGCTAAAAAATTGAAGCAACGACTCCTTATCAATTCCTTCCATAAAATAAAGGGCGCTCAAAAACTCAAGGTCTTTTGCGGTCAAAAGAGTTAGAATTGCATTTGTGTTTTTAGGTGTCTTTAAAAAACTTGCCAGCTGGCTTGCAAGACGCTGCTTGTTGTAAGGAGTCTGGATTTTTCCCAGATAAAGACGCATAAGGTTGAAAAAATCTTTATCTGGCAGGGCAGAAATTGCTTCTGCCCAGGTATTAATGGTATTTTCCATTTAGCGTCCTCCTGCCTAGAGCTCGCAGCCCGGCGAATAGCGCACAATTCTATACTGATAGCCCTGCTCGGCAAGGAACTTCTGACGGTTAGAGCCAAACTCCTCTTCTACAGTATTGCGTGTAATCAAAGTATAAAAACGCGAAGTTCTTTCCTTTGGCCGCAGAATTCGTCCAAGACGCTGGGCCTCTTCCTGACGGCTTCCAAAAGTTCCGCTTACCTGAATGGCAAGGCTGGCATCAGGAAGGTCGATTGCAAAGTTTGCAACCTTTGAAACGACAAGCACGCGGATTTTTCCACTGCGGAAGTCTGCATAAATCTTATCGCGCTCAGCATTGGGAACCTTACCTGTAATAATCGGCGCCCCGATTTTCTTTGCAATCTGATCAAGCTGCTCAAGGTACTGCCCGATTACAAGGATTTTATCCTCCGGATGAGTATTTATAATTTCTTCTACAACCGGAAGTTTTTCCACATTCTGACTTGCCATCTTGTGTTTCTCACGAACAGTAGCAACCGCATAATCAATTTCCTGACTTACAGGAAGATCTATGCGCACTTCGATACACTCGGCAGTTGCAATCCAATGGTCGCGTTCAAGCTCCTTCCAGGGAACGTCGTAGCGTTTAGGACCAACAAGGCTGAAAACATAGCCTTCGCAGTG
>JAILHD010000142.1 GCA_024696155.1 Treponema sp.
TACACTTGCAAAAGCTAAGGGATATAAAGATATTTCGGAGTTTGACTCTCTTAAAAAGGGTGATAAGGTTTATATCACAAAAATGAACAAGGCTGTAGCGCTTTTTGAAATTGGAAGCGGCAGCATTGAAAAGGGAATGAATATTCTTGGCGCTCATATTGATTCTCCTCGCCTGGATGCAAAACAGAACCCCCTTTACGAAAAAGATAATATTACATATCTCAACACCCACTATTACGGTGGAATTAAAAAATACCAGTGGACAACAATTCCTCTTGCAATTCACGGGGTTGTCTGCAAAAAGGACGGTTCTCTTGTAAATGTTGTAATTGGTGAAGATGAGTCAGATCCTGTTTTCTGTATTTCTGATATTCTTCCTCATCTTGCTCAGGAGCAGGTTCAGAAAAAGGCTTCTGAATTTATTACCGGAGAAGAACTTGATTTAATTATGGGTGCTTCGGTTCCTGTAAAAAAAGATGCTTCAAAAGATGAAAAGAAGGATGCAAAAGAAAAGAGCAAAAAACTTGTTCTTGAGCTTTTGAAAGAAAAATACGGCATAGAAGAAAATGATTTTAATTCTGCCGAACTTGAAATTGTTCCTGCAGGAAAGGCCCGGGACCTTGGTCTTGACCGCTCAATGATTCTGGGCTACGGACAGGATGACCGTTCCTGTGCCTTTACCTCCCTTGCAGCCCTGCTGGATTCCCCTGCCGGAGAACGCACAAACTGCTGCCTCTGCGTAGACAAGGAAGAAATTGGAAGCGTGGGTGCAACAGGCATGGCAAGTAATCTTTTTGAAAACATGGTTGCAGAAATTATTGCCCGCACAGAAAAATCTTACAGCGAGCTGCTTCTTCGCCGCTGTCTTGCAAACTCAAACATGCTTTCAAGCGACGTAAATGCCGCCTACGACCCTATGAATGCCGGCCTTTATGATAAGGAAAATGCAAGCGTTCTTGGAGGAGGAATTGCCTTCCAGAAGTTTACAGGAAGCCGCGGAAAATCTGGTGCTAGCGATGCAAACCCAGAGTTTATTGCAAAAATCCGCTCGGCAATGGATGCCGCAAATGTAAGCTACCAGATGGCTGAACTTGGAAAAGTAGATCAGGGGGGCGGCGGAACAATTGCCTATCACGCTGCAAAATACGGAATGAATGTTCTTGATGCCGGCGTTGCCGTTTTAAGTATGCATGCCCCATGGGAAATTACCCACAAAGAAGACCTTAGCCAGATTTACGAGGGGTATAAGGCTTTCTTGCAGCTGAGGTAAATTGAAAAATAACTAGGAAATACTTGTAAAAAAAAATGCGCGAAGGAGTGGAGCGTGGGTCAAAAACACTCTGATTGTTGTGACCGCGTGAGCGGTCACATCTATAGTTTCTTTGCAACAATCAGCGTGTAGCGCATTATTGCGCGGTTTTGACCCACGCTACGCGACTGGGAGCATTTTTTGGGGACGACGAAATTTTTACACTGTATTATTCTAATTGCTTTCCAGCTTCAAAATGTCGCAGATACGGTCAAAATCATTTTTTGACGAATATTCAATAACAATACTACCTTTATCAATAGTACCGTTCAGAGTAATTCCGCGTACGCCAAAAAGGTTTTTAAGCTGCTGTTCAAATAATGCAATGTCTGGATCTTTTCTGCTTGTCTTTTTTACTTTTTTAGTTGCACTTGCGCGTCCACCGTTGTTAAGGTTGTCTGCCATAGCTTCTGCTTCGCGAACAGAAAGACCTGATCCAAGAATCTTTCCAAACATTACGCGCATGTCTGAATCAGATTTTACCATTAAAAGGGCACGGGCATGGCCGCTTGTAATCTGACCGCTGATTAAAGCCTTCTGAATATCTTCTGGCAGGTTCAAAAGACGGATAGAGTTTGCAACTGTTGTGCGGGCTTTACCTACGCGTTTAGCAACTTCTTCCTGAGTTAAATCACTCATCTGAACAAGGTTTCGGTAAGCCATTGCTTCTTCTATTGGGTTTAAGTCAGTTCGCTGAATGTTCTCAATAAGAGCCATTTCCAGCTTCTGCTGCTCATCAAATTTTCTAAGCTGAACAGGAACTTTTGTAAGGCCAGCTAGACGTGAAGCGCGGGTTCGGCGTTCACCGGCAATAATGTAAAATTCTTTTTCGCCAGCCTGTTCAATAATGATTGGCTGTAAAATTCCGTTTACACGGATAGATTCAGCAAGTTCATCAAGTTGTTTCTGGTTAAATTCAATACGAGGCTGCTGCGGATTTGGAACTAAAAGGGCAGGGTCTATCCAAAGACCACCG
>JAILHD010000160.1 GCA_024696155.1 Treponema sp.
TGTGCTCAGATTAAGGTTGAAGTTGATGGTCAGATTGAAATTACAGCGGGCGAGGGTGACGGTCCTGTAAACGCCCTTGATATTGCCCTTCGTAAGGCTCTTGAGCGCTTCTATCCTGCTGTAAGCCGCATCCGCCTTGTGGACTTTAAAGTTCGCGTTCTGGACGGAAAATCTGCAACTGCTTCTAAGGTTCGTGTAATCATTGAAAGTACCGACGGCGAAGCCAGCTGGACAACAGTTGGTGTTTCCGGTGACTTGATTGAAGCCTGCTGGATTGCCCTGAGTGATTCCTTTGAGTTTAAGCTTATTCGGGATATTGAAAAGAGATACAAGAGATTGAATTAGAAATAAATAAGGCGGGATTTATTCCCGCTTTTTTATTTAACTTGTAAGGATTGACTTAATTTAATTTCTTAAGTATAACTAAAGAGAATTAAATATTATTAAACTTTGCTTTTTGTAATTTTGCGAAGTTTTGGGAGTATACTTAATGGAAAAGACTATTGCACTTATTCCTGGTGATGGAATCGGTCCTGACGTTGTTGCAGAGGCTGTAAATGTTTTGAACGCAATCGCAAAAAAATATGGTCATACTTGGGTTTATAAGGATGTAATCGCTGGTGGTCGCGCTATCGATATGTTCAAAAATCCTCTTCCAAAAGATCAACTTGATATTTGTTTGCGCGCTGACTCTGTTTTGCTTGGTGCTGTTGGTGGTCCAAAATGGGATAACGTTGACCCTTCTATCCGCCCAGAAAAAGCTTTGCTTGGACTTCGCGGTGGCATGAAAGTTTATGCTAACCTTCGTCCTGCTGTTATGTTCCCTCAGCTTAAGGCTGCATGTCCTCTTAAAGATGAAATCGTTGGTGATGGTCTTGATATTCTTATCGTTCGCGAGCTTACCGGCGGTATCTACTTTGGTGACCGTGGATTTGCTTCTGACGGACGTTCTGCTTATGATACAGAAAAATATTCTTGGGAAGAAATTGAGCGCATTGTTCGTCTTGGTTTTGAAGCTGCTAAGGGCCGCCGCAAGATTTTGACTGTTGTTGATAAGGCTAACATTTTGAACACAAGCCGACTCTGGAGAACTGTTGCAGAATCTGTAAAACCTGAATATCCAGATGTTGAATTGAACTACCTCTACATTGATAATGCCGCTATGCAGCTTGTTCGCAATCCTAAACAGTTTGACGTCATTGCAACTTCAAATATGTTCGGTGATATTCTTTCTGATGAAGCTTCTCAGATTACTGGTTCTATTGGTATGCTGGCTTCTGCTTCTTTGGGTAACGGAAAGGGACCTGGACTTTACGAGCCAATTCATGGTTCTGCTCCTGATATTGCAGGCAAGAATCTTGCAAACCCTCTTGCAACAATCCTTTCTGCAGCTATGATGCTCCGCTACGACTTTAAGCTTGAAGAAGAAGCTAAATCAATTGAGAACGCTGTTCAGGAAGTTTTGAACGAAGGTTACAGAACTGGCGATATTGCTGGTGCTGACCGCGATGCTATTAGTGCAGCTGGAAAACTTGTTGGTACTAAAGAAATGGGTAAACTGGTAGTTGACCACCTTAAATAGTGAATGAGGGCGGATTTTGTAAAAAATTTGTCCAAGTGTGATAGCTGGACCCCGTAGTTGGTTTGACTGCGGGGTTTTCTAATTTTTAGAGTTTTCTTCCATTTCTGAAATTATTTCTGCCACCTGCTTAGCCATTTCTGGATTAAGCATGGCAAGTTCTTCAAAATACAATTCCTGCTCCAGTTCGTTTTGTTCGGACTGGGGCATTTTTGTTACAAGGGCGGCAAAAGCCTGGTCTCGTTCTTCGCCGTATGCCCATTCTATTTCTGCAATCTGTTCTGTGTATCTGCTGTATTCGTTTTGCTCCTTTGTGTCAGCCTGCTTTGACAGAAGGATTTCTGTGTCTTCTTCTGTGTAGGGCGGGGTAAAACCTGCATCGCGGAGGGCGTAAATAATGCGAGGGCGTACGGCTTTTTCTTCTATTAAAATTCGCGCACCAAATTCCCTTAACTGGTCGTTTACGGTGGCAACGTGGCCTGCAAGTATAAGTTTTATTCCTTTTTCCAGAAGTTCTATGTAAAGAGAAAGAAGGCGTTCAGAGGCGGTGCTGTCTACGCTGCTAATGGCACTGGAATCTACTACAACAAGACGAATCGGCTCAAGGCGGCTGGTGATTTCGCATTCTTTACGTATATCAGAGCAGAACTGTTCGATATTTGCGTAAAATAGAGGGGCAGAAAACCTGTAAATTACAACGCCTTTTAATGGAAGTGCCTGAGTGTTGCGCCTTGTAAGCGAGTAATATCCTTTTATTCCCGGAACTATTCCTAAAAAATCACTTGCCGGCTTTGAAACCCGCAGGATAAATGTAACTATGGCAAGAATTACGCCTACCACAACACCGTAAATTGTTCCGAATATCAAAACTGTAAAAAAGGCAGCATAAAAAATAAAGAATTCTGCGCGATCTACGTGCTTAAGTTTGTGTGCAAGACGGAATTCCAGTGTTCCAATCAGAGCGGCAATTACAATGCCGGTAAGAACGGGTACAGGAAGATAGCTTATAAAGCCTGTTCCCAAAAGTAAAATCAGTGCCATGGTTAGGCTTGCTGTAACGCTTGTAATCTGACTTTTTACGCCGAGCTGATCTGCAATACCAGAACGAGAAATACTTCCATTGATAGGGCAGGTGCCTGTAAGCGCGGCAGAAAGGTTTCCTAAAGCGTAAGCAGCAGCTTCTCTTCGCGGAATAATTTTTTCTTTATGCTTGCGCGAAAGATTTTCTGTTGCAAGAAGTGTTTCTGAAAGTATCACAATTGCAATTCCCGCTGTATCAAATATCAGTTCGCGCGGGTGCTGTAAAACTAGTGTAAACTCTGGCAGAATAAAGCGCGGAAGTCCTTTTGTTACATCTGGCAGCGTTGCAATTCCAAGCCCGCGAAGTTTTTCTCCAAAAAGCCAGAAAATCCCGGCTCCTAAAAACATCAAAATCGGCTGCATGGGAATTTTAGGGCAAAGTTTTCGCGCCAAAAGCAAAATCACAATCGTAGCCACACCAAGCACCGCAGAAGGCAGATTATATGCTTCCGCCTGTTTTACAATGTGCAGCAAAAGTCCCAGCGCCTCCCCGTGTGTTGCAGTGCCCCCAAAAAGCTTTGGAAACTGCATCAAAATAATTGTGGTGCTGATTCCGCTTATAAATCCTCCCATCACAGGTTCAGAAATAAAATTGATGATTCTGTCTGCCCTAATCAGAAAAAATATGCCAAGCCACATGGCAACAAAAAATGTAATAACAGGGATGATGCGGATTGCCGCGACACTTTCGGAAATTATTCCCCATTCGGCAATCATTCCGCCAACAATGGCAGCGGGCGCCGCGTCAACCCCGAACACAAAGCGCGGACTTGAACTGACCAGACCAAAAATTAAAATCGGGAGTAAAGAACCGTACAGACCATATACCACTGGTAATCCCGCCACAGTAGCATAGCCCATGCTTATTGGAATTGAGACAAGCGCAATAATTACGCCCACAAATACATCATGAAAAAAATCCTTTTTTGATGGTCTATTCGCAATATTCATAAAAAAAATTATAGCACGGATAATTTAGAAATGATAAAATTAAAGGAAAATAAATGTTAAAAAGGGGGCAAGATAGAAATGTCTGCACAATTCTACGGACCGAGCGACAAACCTCCATTAAAAAAGTGGATTCCGCTCAGTTTTCAGCATGTGTTCGCCATGTTCGGCGCAACTGTTTTAGTTCCTTTGCTTACAGGACTCAGCACTTCAACAGCTTTGTTTACAGCAGGAACAGGAACTTTACTTTACATCCTTGTTACAAAAGCAAAAGTTCCGGCTTTTTTAGGTTCATCGTTTGCTTTTATTCCGGCCTTAATCGGAATAGGTCAGGCTTACGGAACGCCTTACGCTATGGGCGGTGCAATTTTTGCAGGTATTTTCTATTGTATAATTGCAACAATCATTAAATTTGCAGGAAAGAGCTGGATTGACCGTGCTCTTCCACCTGTTGTAATTGGTTCAGTAATCATCGTAATCGGTTTGTGTCTTGCACCAACTGCTATTAACGAAGCTTTCTATTTAAACAACGAATATTCACTTGTTGCACTTTCAATTGCAGCCGTAACTTTGTGTGTTGCAATCATTATGATTGTATTTATCAGAAGCTTTTTTAATACACTTGCAATCTTAATCGGACTTTTGGGCGGTTATCTTTTTACTCTGATTATGGGCTTCTTCTTCCCGGCTTATCATCTGATTGATTTTACTGGAGTAAAGGCTGCAAAATGGTTTGCACTTCCATTCCTTCAGACTGCAGCTGACGGTTCAACTTTCTGGATGGCTCCAAAATTCAATCTTGTTGCAATCCTTACTTTTATAATTGTTTCAATTTCTACAATCTGCGAACACCTTGGAGACACACTTACAACTTCTAAGGTTGTTGGAAAAGACTTCTATAAAGATCCTGGACTTCACCGTACTTTGATTGGTGATGGTCTTGCAACGGCGTGGGCTGCAGTCTGGGGTGGACCTCCAAACACAACTTACGGCGAAAACATTGGTGTTATGGTAATCACAAAGGTTTATTCTGTTTGGGTTATTGGTGGTGCTGCTGTAATTGCCATTCTTCTTTCTTTCTGCCAGAAGTTTGGAGCTTTGATTCAGACAATTCCAACTCCTGTTTTGGGCGGTATCTGTACTTTGCTTTACGGACTTATTGCTTCAAGCGGTCTCCGTACAATTTTTGATGCCGGCGTTGATTACACAGACAAGAGAAACCTTACAATTTCTTCTGTAATTATGGTAATTGGTATTGGCGGCGGTGCATTGCAGTTCAATATCGGTTCAGATTTTAAATTCAGCCTTGGCGGAGTTGCACTGGCAACAATCGTTGGAATTGTGCTGAATTTAGTAATTCCTAAAAAATCAAATTAAAGCTTTTTTTATTTTGGGGATTTTATGGCTGACATGTTTGATTATCTTGACTGGCGCGGTGATTTATCTTTTGAATCAGTGCCGTTTGGAAAAATTGATGCGCTTATACTTTCGCAGCTTTCTTATTTAAAATTCAATGGCCTGGTACCGCAAAGTTTTAAACTTAGCGATGCCATTATGCTTTCTGATTTGGATAAGATTTTTAAAGCTGCGCCAGATTATGACTTCAGGGTAGATTTAGGCCCCGGAATCAACGAGCGTACTGCTGAACTGTTAGCCAAAGCTGCCTCTTGCGAGCGGTTTAAAAATGTTCGCATTCTGGGATTCTGCGAAAAAATTGATGAACAGAATGTTGAACAGTTTGCCGCCATGGTGTTTGTTTTTGGCAAAACATCTGTAATTACTTTTCGCGGAACGGATGAAACAATTGTAGGCTGGAGAGAAGACTGCAATATTGCCTGCGTGCCAGAAATCCCTTCTCAGCGGGATGCGTCTGCTTATTGCCAGATGGCGTTTGATTCCCTTAAAACTGATTTTATTATCTGCGGACATTCCAAGGGTGGAAACTTAGCCATCAATTCTGCCGTAAAATGCGGTGCTAAATCACAAAAGAAAATCAGTGCTATTTATAATTTTGATGGTCCTGGTTTTTCTAAAGCTTTTTTTGAAAGCCCTGACTTTTGTGCAATAGAAAATCGCCTTGTAAACGTGTATCCGTCAGGCTCTATTGTAGGAATGATTTTCTGTCATCCACAAAACTATGAAATCATTAAGGCAAATCGTGTGGGTGCAATGCAGCATGACCCGTGCTGCTGGCAGATTTTAGGAAATAATTTTGTTCACAAAAAAGATTTTTCAAAGGAAAGTCAGTTTTTTTATAATTCCGTTAACAACTGGATTGACCGCATGTCTTCGGAAGAAAAGCAGAACTTTGTAAATTCAATTTTTGAAGTTATAGAAGCACCTGGCTTTAAAACTATTACAGAATTCTATGATAATCCTGTGATGGCTTCTGCAAAAATTATTAAAAAACTTGCTTCTATGGACAAAACTACGCGCGACGACATAAAACGCGTTATGCACAATTTTAGAATCTGCGTAAAAGAAGAAATCCCTTTCCTTCAGATTTTTGACCGATAAAGGCTAACAAATCTTACTACAAATAGTTTGCACCTCTTCTTTTTACATACTATAATTAGAGTATGAGTGATAAAACTATAGTTACTGACAGTCCGGTTGGAAAACATCTTGAATCTTTTGGAGATGCAAAACCTGCTTCTTACCTTATGTTCAACAAGCAGAAAATTGATCTTGTTGCAAAAATTTCGATTGGTCGTGATACAGATAATGACGTTGTAGTTGATAACAAACTTGCAAGTCGTCATCATGCACTGATTCAGAAAATCAAAAATGCATATTTTATCAAAGATATGGGAAGTACAAACGGTACGTTTATTAATGGTGTACGCATTCCTAATGATAAATACGTAAAACTGAATCCTGGGGATAGAGTCACAATCGGAAATATGAGCCTTGTAGTTTCGTAATCATGGTACGATTCGTTACTTTTGCGCTTTAGGAGCATTTTAAGTTATAGACTGATGCTTTCCGATATAATAGATATCTTGAGGGCAAACGAACTTCCTTCTCATGATGCAATTTTTAGCCTTGCAGATGCTGTGTCTACAATTCTGGAAACAGAAATAACTGATTACAGACAGCAGAATGATGATGGTAAGCCCGGAAGCCTGCTGGATTTTCAAAAAAACTTACTGCCTCTTATTATCATACCTGATATTCATGCCCGTCCGCATTTTCTGGAAAATATTCTGGAGTACCGTCTGCCAGAAAATTTTATAAGCGGCGGATTAACAGTTTTTCAGGCGCTGGAAAAAGCTCTTGTGCGCATTGTGTGCGTGGGAGATGCCCTTCATACAGAAGTTGATACTCGTGACCGATGGATTGCTGCAGAAATTGAATTTGCAAGTAATATTTACACAGGTCCTGCCATTAGTGCAGAAATGAAAGACGGTTTTGCTGTTTTAGGCACTCTCTTAAAAATGAAGTCTCTTTTTCCTCCTTTAGTTCATTTTTTAAAGGGAAATCATGAAAATATTTTAAACAGAACTGGAGAAGGGGATTTTGCCTTTGTAAAATTTGCCGATGAAGGGCGCATGGTTCGCGAATTCATTACAGAATATTACGGAGAAGATATTCTTTATATTATTTCCTGCATAGAAAATGTCCTTCCGCTGATTGCCGTTACCAATAATTGTGTAATTTCTCATGCCGAGCCGCGATATGGTTTTAGAAAAGATCAGCTGATTAATGCCAGAAATGATGCGGGCGTGGTGGAGGGCCTCACCTGGACAGATAATGATGTTGCAAAAAACGGCAGCGTATTAGAAATTATAGAAGAACTGTGCGCAAATCCTCCTGATATTGAAAATTACGTTTATTTTGGCGGACATCGTCCTGTAAAAGAAAATTACAGACTGCGTCAGAATGGAAAATTCATACAGATTCATAATCCTAAACTTCAAAATATTGTTCTTGTTCGCCCAGACAGAAAGTTTAATCCAGAAACTGATATTGTTAGTGTTGCAAAATTCAAATAGAATATAGCTAAGGAAAAATAAACAGAGGGCAAAGATGAGTGATGAATTTCCACCGATGATTGGAAAATATAAGGTTACCGGAATTATTGCAAAAGGCGGTATGGGCGTGGTTTATAAGGCAATCCATCCGTCTCTAAAGCGTTACGTTGTAATAAAAAAAATGACGGCACGCGGAAAATCACAGAATGGCGAGCGTTTTAAAAAAGAGGCTCAGATTCTGCTTGATTTGCAGAGTCCATATATTGTTCATCTTTTTGACTATTTTACAGAGGGCGGCTACCGCTATATGGTAGAGGAACTTGTTGATGGTGCTGCGCTTGATAAGCTTATAGAAAAAGAAACTGCACTTCCTGTTCCAATTGCAATGCTTTTTATGCAGGATGCCTGCTATGCTCTTAAATATGCCCATTCAAAAGAAATTGTTCACCGCGACATTAAGCCTGGAAACATTTTGATTTCAAAACGTGGCGAAATCAAACTTGCTGACTTTGGAATTGCCAGTGATGCAGAAGGCGATACCATCACTCAGACGGGAGTTGCTTTGGGAACTCCTGCATATATGCCTCCAGAACAGTTTGAAGACAGTTCTAATGTTGATCAGCGGGCAGACATCTATGCACTTGGTATTATGCTTTACGAGATGCTTACTGGTACAAAACCTTATCCAGGAACTTTCTCTGTAGAAACACTTAATACAATCAAAAAGGGAAAGTACATAAGCCCTAGAACTCTTGATAAAACTATTCCAAAATCTGTTTGCCGCCTTATTCACAGAATGATTCGCCCTAAGGCAAAAAGACGCTTTCCGAATATCGATGGAGTTTTAAGACATGTAAAACGCTATCTTAAGCATTACGACACTCATGAACTTCGCGTGCAGGTTGCAAAATCTGTTCTTACGCCAAAAACTTATGAATTCCCGGCAATTGAGCCAAAAGATAAACTTCGCCGCCTGATTACAAGAATTGTTTGCGGTGTTGTTGCTGCAGCAGCTGTGTTTGCATTCTGCTGGAAGTGCGGATTTGTTCACAGAACAATTTTAAAGCCATGGTATGCTTCTGTTGGTGTTCAGATGGAAATGCCAAAATCACTTCTTGCCGTAATGGACTTACCAAGCCAGGCTGTTTTCTTTGAAAACGATAATGCAGAAATTCCTGAAGTTGCCGGAAGCCGACGTACTTTTATAAAAGAAGGTACACGTTTTATAGACAAAATCAATATCTTTAAGCCAAAGCTTGAAGTTGAACGTCCTTCTGCCCGCAATCAGACTTATGTAATGAACGAAGTGTTCCTTAAAAAACATGGTGACTATCGCCTTAAGGTTGTTGTAGGCCCTTATGTGTGGTGGAAGAGTTTTAGCGTTGCAGATGAAGATGTTACCATTAAGTGTGATTTCCTTCGTAATTCAAACCGAAACCTGAAGATTATGGTAGATGCTTACGACAGCGAAACATTAGTAAAAATCAAAAATCCAGAAGTGCGATTGAATTATAGGGGCAGCTGGAAGCCTTTGGAAGATGTTCCAGAAGACGCTCTTAAGTCTGCAATGGTCTGGAAAATAAAAATCTCCGCAGAGAATTACTCTGAGGAGACTTATTCACTTCTTATTGACTGGTATCAGGATGATTTAATTGTTAGTGCAGCTCTTAAACGTGCTGACGAGCCTGCTCCAGAAAATCAGTAGATTTATGCATCTGCAAAAACTTTACCGTCGTCGAGGGTGACTTTAAGCTTTGTGTATTCACAGTGAAAATCATTCTTAAGGCGGTCAAGGTAGCGGGCGCTTTCCCATTTGCACATTGGAAGGTCATGCAGAAGATAATTTCCGCATGATTCAGGCTCTGTGGCTGGAACGCTTTCCTGTGTAAGAATCCATTCAAGACATTCGATTGTAAGTTTTCTCATGTCTTCAACGCTATATTTTCCAATCATGATGATGTACATGCCTGTAAGACAGCCCATAGGACCAACGTAAACTACATCCTCTTTTACACGTGAGTTACGGAACCAGGTTGCCATGAGGTGTTCAAGGCTATGAATTGCGCCTGGTGCGACAGCCGGTTCCTTGTTAGGCTCTGTAATGCGAAGGTCGTAGGTGGTAAAGCCTTTGTCTTCGCGGGAAACATAGATTCCTGGTTTTAAGTGTGTGTGATCAATTGTGAAACTCTGAATTACTTCCATATACACCTCTGAATTATTTTGCTTTTTATCGATTTTGTTATTATATTCATAGTATGACAACAAAAGATGATAATTCAATTATACCAACAGATCAGATTTTACCCAATAAGCTGACACTAATTCCTTTGCAGGGACGACCTGTTTTTCCTGGAATTTTCACACCTCTTATGATTAATTCAAACGACGACGTAAAGGTGGCTGAACAGGCTTTTGAAAAGGACGGATTTATAGGTATTGTTATGCTTAAAAATGATGCAGAAAATCCTAGTGTGTCTGACCTTCACCGCGTGGGAACTGTTGCAAGAATCATAAAGAAAATTAACCTGCCGGATGGCGGAATTAATATTTTTGTTTCTACAATCAAGCGTTTTAAAATCCGTAAAACTTTACATTCTCAGGCTCCAATGGCTGCAGCTGTTGACTACCTTGAAGAAGAGGAAAATAACACCTTTGAAGTAAAGGCTTTAACCCGCGCCCTTATCAGCGAGATGAAGGAAGTAAGCGAGAATAATCCTCTTTTTAGCGACGAAATGCGCCTTAACATGGTGAACATCGATAATCCTGGAAAGATTGCCGACTTTATTGCTTCAATTTTGAATACGGATAAAGAAGATCAGCAGAAAATCCTTGAAACTCTTAATGTGCGCCAGCGAATGGAGCAGGTTCTAGTATTTATTAAACGTGAGCAGGAACTTTTGCGCGTTCAAAAGAAGATTTCTCAGGATATTAACGAGCGCGTAGACAAAAATCAGCGTGAATACTTTTTGCGCGAAGAACTTAAGGCTATTCAGGATGAACTTGGAGAGACTGCCGAAGGTAACGCAACTGATTATCAGAAGTTTAAAACAAAGATTGATGAACTTAAGTTTGAAGGCGAAATTAAGGAAACTGTTGAAAGCGAACTTGAAAAGTTTAAGCTTATGGATCCTAACTCCAGCGAGTTTATTGGAACAAGAAATTTTCTTGAACTGGTTGTAAACCTGCCATGGCGCGAGACTGTTCAGGAAGATTATGACCTGGGACGCGCAAAGAAAATCCTTGAAAACGATCACTTTGGTCTTGATGACGTAAAAAAACGTATTCTTGAATATCTTGCCGTTCGCAAAATGAAGAAGGATGCAAAAGGTTCTATTATGCTTCTGGTGGGACCTCCGGGAGTTGGTAAAACTTCAGTTGGAAAGTCGATTGCAAACGCGATGAACAAGCCTTTTTACCGCTTTAGTGTGGGCGGTATGCGCGATGAAGCAGAAATTAAGGGACATCGCCGAACATACATCGGTGCTATGCCTGGAAAAATTATTCAGGGACTCAAAATCACAAAATCATCTTCTCCGGTTTTTTTGATTGATGAAGTTGATAAGATGGGGTCAAGCCACAACGGTGACCCGGCTTCGGCTTTGCTTGAAGTTCTTGACCCTGAGCAGAACGTAAATTTCCGCGATAATTATCTGGATCTGCCTTTTGACGTTTCTAACGTATTCTTTATTTTGACCGCAAATACCCTTGATTCTATTCCGGGGCCTTTGCTTGACCGTGCAGAAGTAATTCAGCTTAGCGGTTACATTGATCAGGAAAAACTGGAAATTGCAAAAAAATATCTTATTCCAAAGAATCTTGCAAAAAATGGTTTAAAAAAGAATCAGGTAAAATATACAAAGGCTGCACTTCTGGATATTGCAGAAGAATATGCGCGAGAATCTGGTGTTCGTAACTATGAAAAGAACATTGATAAGATTCATCGTAAAATTGTTTCTGAACTTATTACTCAAAGTGAACTTAAAAAGAGCGAACTGGACAGTCAGATTAAAGATGATATGTCTGATGAGCAGAAAGTTCAGCTTACTAAGGAGCGCGACGAAGCTGTTAAGGCTATACTTGAAACTCCTTATACAGTGGATGAGCCTGATTTGTTTAAATATCTTGGAAAGCCTGTATTTGATGAAAGTGAAATAAAGGCAGCAAAGGTTCCGGGAACAGCTATTGGACTTGCCTGGACCAGCATGGGCGGCGACACACTTTTGATTGAATCGACCGCCTTTGCAGGTAAGGGAGGCCTTGTCCTTACCGGTCAGATGGGCGATGTAATGAAGGAATCAAGTCAGATTGCCTTTAACTGGGCGCGAAAGTTTGTTCTTGACCGCAAGTCTAAAAAGGCTGACTGGTTTGACAAGAATATAGTTCACCTTCATATTCCTGAAGGAGCAACTCCAAAGGATGGACCTAGTGCTGGTATTACAATGGCTACAACTTTTGTTTCACTCTTTATGAACAAAAAGATTAAGCCAAATCTTGCAATGACCGGTGAGCTTTCTTTGACGGGACAGGTTCTGCCTATTGGCGGTTTGCGTGAAAAAACAGTTGCCGCAAAACGAAATAAGATTAAGACAATCATTATTCCAAAGGCAAATGAGCGTGACCTGGAAGAAATTCCGGAAAATGTAAAGAGTGGAATTAAGTTTATTCCTGTAACGGATGTGCATCAGGTGCTTGAGGCGGCATTAAATATTAAATAAGGAAATACTACAGTGGGTGAATGCAACGAAGTAAAAGCAGTTATTTTTGATATGGACGGGGTTCTTCAGGATTCCGAAACAATAAGCGATATTACCTGGGAAATGGCAGCAAAGGAATTTGGCTTTGAAAGCAATTTTGAAGCCTTGCAGGCTTGCCGGGGATGTAATCGTTCTGATATTGAGAGTAAATTAAAAGATTTTTATGGTAAGGATTTTGATTCTCATGCCTATTTGAATCGTACAGGTGAACTCTTCCATCAGATAGAAGCAGAAAAGGGGATTCCTTTAATGCCTTATGCAAAAGAGATTCTGGAATACCTTAAGCCAAAATATAAACTTGCTCTTGCTTCGTCTACCAGAGGAGAATCTGTTCGTCGTCAGATGAAGGCTGGCGGTCTTATCGATTTTTTTGAAACTCTTACAACCGGAGATATGGTTGAGCACAGCAAACCTGAGCCTGAAATCTATCTTAAAGCGGCAGAAAGTATTGGTGTTAAGCCTGAAAACTGCATTGCCATTGAAGATAGTCCTAATGGTGTAAAAAGTGGTTATGCTGCTGGGATGCGTGTAATTATGGTGCCGGATAAGATTCAGCCGGATGAAAATCTAAAGAAAATGTGCTGGAAAATCTGTAATAATCTTGAAGTTGTAAAAGAAGTTTTATAGTTTTTCTTTCAGTTCTTTTTTGCGGTCGTACATGGCGTTGTCTGCACGTCCAAAAATCTGAGAGTATGTTTTATCGGTCTCAGGATTAAATTCTGCAAAACCGCTTGCTACGACTACTTTTCCGTCTTTTTTGTTTTTTTCTACCTGGCGGTTAAAACTTCTAAGAAGTGTTTTCTGATTCTTTAAGTCTTCTCCGCTAAGGAAAACGGCAAATTCATCACCTCCAATTCTGTAAACAGGGCTATGCTTAAATTTCTGGCAGATGAGCTTAGCACCTTCTTTTATTATTTTATCGCCTTCTTCATGACCTTTTGTGTCATTTACAACTTTCAAATTATTTACATCAAAAATAATTATGCCGTAATCTTTAAGGTCATTATTCTTAAGTCTGCTTTCAATACAAAGTAAATCTTCCTGATAGGCACTTTTGCTTTTTACCCCCGTAAGAGGGTCTGTAAATGCCATCTGACGTACTGAACCCAGTTCTGCTTCCTGAATCTCTTCAATTTTCATAAGATTTTCAAGTTCGTCCTGGCGTGAAGTTCGTTCATCTTCAAGAACGAAAGTATGAATAATACATGTTCCCAGTAAAAATCCGATTGCGTAAAAAGGCTGCATCGGGTAAATGGCTTGAAGTATTACAAAAATTGCCATAACAAAACTAAAAGTTTCTATGGCTCTGTAGCGGTGCTTGATTTTATCATTTGTTTTAAAAATTTCGTAAGTCATGTACAATCCAGTTGCAATAAACATCGTAAACTGTAAAAAAAGACTTAAATTTCTTGCATTTTCTGTATGATAGTTTTCTTCGATATCAAACCAGAAGGCAATCGGAATGAATAAATTTATAGTCAGAATGATAAGCTGCGCTATTAAAATAATCCATCCTGTATATTTTAAAACTTTAGTAAAACCGTTGTCGTGATTAAGGTAATCAATTGCATATTGTGTCCAGTACAAAACAGTAAATCCCATTACTACATAATAGAGTTCTGTTTCGTAAAAAAGTATTTTATGTAAATCAAGGGCAGCAAGTAATTCCCAAAGCGCATCTGTAATATAGTAAAGCAAAAGTACTTTCAAAAATCGTTTATAGGATTCAAGGGCAGGTATTCTTGTTACACGAGCATTCTTAAAAAGAATGTTGAAGTTTATTATGAGATGAACCAAAATAGAAAGAATACAAATGCTTGCGTAGTACATTATCAGTATTATAACATAGCTTTATAAAACGGGGTAGAAAATTTTTGCTTGCATTCATTTACAAATCTTAGTAGCTTTAAAAAGAGGTATTTTATGACAACGAATGAAAGAGCTGAGATGGCAGCAGGATATAAATCATCAGGAATGTGTAACTGCTGTCAGGCTGTAATGAAAGCATACAGTGACAGTGTAAATGTAACTGAAGATAATTTAATGCAGATGGGAGCCGGCTTTGGCGGCGGTATGGGCTGTATGGAAGCAAGCTGCGGAGCACTTGTGGGAGCTGGCATGATTGCGGGTTTAAAAAGTGAAGGGCAGCCGGCAACCCGAATTACAAAACAGGTGCTTGCAAAGTTTAAGGAAAAATGCGGTGCAACAATCTGCGGAGATTTAAAAGGCTTAAAAACCGGTAAGGTTTTGTGCTCCTGTGATAACTGCGTAAGAAATGCTGTGCTTTCGCTGGATGAAGTTTTGGCTTA
>JAILHD010000171.1 GCA_024696155.1 Treponema sp.
TTTGTATAAGCTTCTGCAGCTTCTGAGTATTTTTCCTGATATTCAAGAACACGACCATAATTGAATGCGGCATGAGCACGCATTACAAAATCTTTATTGTCTGCAGCAATTTTGTAGTTTGCAGCAGCCTCATCAAGTTTATCTAAATCTTCATAAGTAGAAGCAATATTAAAATATGCAATTGGAGTTGTGTAAGCTTTTTTACCAGCCTTTGCAGCAGCCTTCCAGTAAGCAATCGCATCTTCTTTGTTTCCTGCCTGATAAGCAACATCAGCAGCAAGAAGATTAGCGCGAACACCAGTTACACCGCCCTTCTTTACAAAAGAAGAAAGATCTTCCAAAGCCTTTGTGCGGCGTCCAGCTAATTCATCGTCTCCAAGACTTGCAGAACCATTTGTAAGTGCATAAGAAATCTCATCAATTTTCTGAAGATTTTTTGCATTTGAACCAGCACTTACGCTTACAAAAATTGCATAAGCAGCAAGAATAACTACAGCGGCTACAAGTACAGTAACCAGACCTTTCTTATTTGTTTCCAGAAAATTCGCTGCCTTAGAACTTGCAGTTGTTTTTACTTCGTTTTCTGCCATTTTTAATAACCTCAATTTGTAAGTCCAATGGGACTATTTTTTTTGTATATGTAATTCGTTTATTAATCTTATCACATAAGTACGTTGAATTCCTAGTATTTTGGCTGTTTTTGTTTGGTTCCAGCCGTTCTCTTCCAGAATCTGAGTAACGTACTCTTTTTTGAATGAATCAAGAGCAGTCTTTAAAGACTTATCCGTAAGCGAAAGATCGGATGGCGAAGAAGCACTTGTTCCTGCAAGCATAAAATCTGACGCTTTAAGTAAAGGAGGTTCCCCTACAATAAACGCATGCTGTACAAGATTTTTGAGCTCATCTATATTGCCTGCAAAAAAATAATTCTGCAAAAGGTTTACTGCAGATTCGCTGAATGCCGTAAAATTAAAACCCGTCTGCTTGCAATAAAGCTTACGGTAAAATTCCAAAAGCACAGGAATCTCGTCCTTGCGCTGACGAAGCGGCTGGACATTTATAATAACAGAATTAATTTTGTAATAAAGAGGCTCTATAAATTCACCTGCGGCAATCTTAGTTTCTATATTTTCTTCTGTAGAACTGATAACTTTAAGATTTTTTCCAAGCCGTGCACATTCGCTTATAAAAGCAAGAACAGGCTGCTGCAAATCTAAAGACATTTTGTCCACACAGTTTAAGAAAAGTGTAGCATAAGAATTATTTTCGCCAATAAACCAGGTCTTTGCCCCGTCAAGAACTTCTGCATTTTTTAGAGTGCTAAAGCTCTTACAGTTGATTTCAAAAAAATTCTGGGCATTACCGCCCTTTTTCTGATGAACTATGGATGCAATATAGCTTTTTCCAGTTCCCTTTTCTCCATACAAGAGAACAGAAGCGTTATTTTCACAAAGATGCGGAATAACTTTTTTAATTTCATCCATTACTTTTCCCGTCCATCAAAACAAAAACGCATTGATGCGGAAAACATGCAATGCGTTTTATCAAAATATAAAAATCTAAAACTGTTTATTAACCGCTATAGACTTATTTTTTTGAGTTGATCATATCTCCAAGAGTATATGCTCCGTCGTCTTTGCTTTCAGAGTCCATATACTGAGAAATTTCATCACGCTGCTGCTTTCTCTTGTACTCGCGAACAGAGAATGCAACCTTTTCTTTGTCTGTGTTTACGTCAACTACGAATACGTTGATTTTGTCACCAACTTTGTATTTAGCAACTGCTTCTTCGAATGGAACGTCTTTGTCATCGCTAAGGTTAGCTTTGTTTACAAGACCTTCAATTCCGTTTGGAGCTTTTACGAATACACCAAAGTCTGTGATAGAAGTGATTTCTCCTTCGAGTGTTGAACCAACCTGGTATTCATCAGCAAATGCCTTCCAAGGGTTATCTGTTACCTGTTTAAGACCAACCTTAATGCGGTGAGCTTCTGGATCACATTCGATAACAACAGCTTCAACATCCTGACCTACTGTAAGTTCGCTTCCAGGGTGTTTAACTTTCTTTGTCCAAGAAATGTCATCTGCGTGGAGGAATGCGTCGATTCCTTCATCAATAGAGATGAAAGCTCCGGCAGCTGTAAGTTTTACAACTTTTCCGTTTACCTTAGTTCCAACAGGGAATTTTTCACCGATTGAATCCCAAGGATTTTCTGTAGCCTGTTTAAAGCCAAGTGAAACACGACCAGCCTGGATATCATATCCAAGAATCATTGCTTCTACTTCCTGACCAACAGTTACCATATCACCAGGTTTGTTGATTTTCTTTGTCCAAGAGAACTCAGAAATATGAACAAGACCTTCAATTCCTTCTTCAAGTTCAACGAATGCACCAAATTCAGTAAGTTTTGTAACCTTACCTTTTACGATGTCATTAACGTGATATTTTTCTTCAAAGTGAATCCATGGATCTTCTGCAAAGTGCTTAAGAGAAAGATTGATTCTCTTTTCTGCAGGATCAAGGCGGATAACCTTAAGCTCAATTTCCTGACCTTTCTTTACAAAGTCCTTAGGACGAGCTACGTGGCCCCAAGACATATCATTGATATGAAGAAGACCATCAAAACCACCAAGATCGATGAAAGCACCGAAGCTTGTGAATGATTTTACAGTTCCTTTTACAGTATCACCGATATTTACTGAGTTGAAGAAAGCATCACGCTTTTCATCAATCTGCTCTTCAAGATATTTACGGCGATTTACTACTGGATTCAATTTGTTGTCTGTGTAAAGGCGCTCAATATAGAATTTTGACTTTAAGCCGAGCAATGACTCAGGTTTTTCAACCTTTTCTGCATCTGCCTGACTGATTGGCAGGAATGCTGCGCGGTCAATACCAAGATTAACCTCATAACCGCTCTTAACAACCTTTGAAATTGTTCCGTCTACAGGAGTCTTATCTTTCCAAGCCTGCTGGATGTCTTTCAAATAGCGCTTTGAATCAGCTTTTTTCTTTGATAAAACAGGACCGTTATTGTTATGTCCAATCAACAATGCCTGAACAGTATCCCCGATCTTCGGCAGATCATCTGCGAACTCCTCTGCAGGGATTAAGCCCTCTGATTTGTCACCTACATCAACGTAAACATAATCGCTTGTAACCTGAATTACTGTACCTTCTACAAGCTGACCTGCCTGAGGTGCATCAAAATTTTTGAGGGATTCCTCTAATTGTGCCTGGAATTCGCTCTTGGAGTTCTGAGTTCCTTCCATTTCCACTTCCATTTCGTCCATAGTAAACCCTTTTTTAAGAAATTTTATTTAGTATTATTTCACAAACCTTATCTATGGTCAAGTCAGATGTATCTATATAAATAGCATCTTCTGCAATTTTTAGAGAACCTTC
>JAILHD010000058.1 GCA_024696155.1 Treponema sp.
TCCGTACATTGGACGGTCAGAAAATTTCTTATGCAAAGTTTGATAAAGACTATGTTTCTTCTTATAAGAAAAATGGTACAAGTTTTGAAGGAATTATGGCTGATGTAGAAAAGCTTTTCGGTCTTAAAATGCCAGGCTCAAGTGGCTCTGACAAAAACGGAGGTCTTGTTCTTACTGAGTACGAACTTAGCCGCATTAAAACTGCTTACGAAAAAACAATCAAAAACGATAAATCTCGTAACCAGCAGGAATATGACCTTTACGGAACTTACGAGCCACTTACAATTACAATCACTCACCTTTTGAATGCAAAGGCAGGATTGGGCTGGACTTCAAACAGTCATACAGGTTTGCCAGTTCCAGTATTTGCCTTAGGTGCAGGTCAGGAAGAATTCAAAGGCTTCTACGACAACACAGAAATCTACAAGAAAATGGCAAAACTTACTAAGGTTGTGAAAGACTAAAAATATCAGGGCGTTGCGGCAGACAGGCTGCCGCCGGGCTTTCCGCAGCTCCGGCTTTCGCCTCCGAACAGGGACTGCTGTTACACAACAGCCCCTGTTTGCCTTACGGCACTGCTCCAATCCCTAACGCATTTAAATACTTTTAAGGATTGATTATGAAAAAAATATATTCAACAATTACCACTGCAATTATTTCTCTTTGTGCAATTTCACTTTATGCTAAAACTGTAAAAACAAAGACGGGGAAAGAAGGTAGTGAAGTTCCATTTAAAACATTAACTACTACACAAGACGGCGTAGAAGTTCGTAAAGGTGGTTTTGGTTCTGATGCCTGTGCATTTCCAGGTGACAGTTCAAAATTTTATCTGATTACAGACCGAGGCCCAAACATTGACTTCAAAGGACCGGAAGGAAAAGGAAAACTTTTCCCAGTACCAGAATTCAATCCAGAAATCGGTTTGTTTCAATTTCAGAAAGATGGATCTGTAAAACAAATAAAAGCTATTTCATTAAAGGCTCCTGACGGCAAAAAAATTACAGGGCTTCCTAACCCAAAAGGTAAAGGTGCAACTGGAGAAATTGCCTACGACCTGAACGACAGAATTCTTGGACTTGACGAATATGGCTTAGACAGCGAAGGTCTTGTTGCAATGAAAGACGGCTCTTTCTGGGTTTCAGATGAATACGGCCCTCACATCGTTCACTTTTCTAAAAAAGGTGTTGAACTTGAAAGAATCAGCCCTTATGGAATGACAACAAATGGTAGAAAAATTCCAGCAGTTCTTGCAAATCGTCGTGCAAACCGTGGCATGGAAGGTCTTGCAAAAACACCGGATGAAAAGTATCTGGTTGGAATCATGCAGTCAACTTTGTACAATCCTTCAAAAAAGGAAGTTGTAAATAACCGCCTTATCCGAATCGTAAAATTCGAACTTGCCACAGGAAAAATATGGCAGTATTTGTACCAGCAGAATAAGGAAACCGATTCCTGTTGCGGAATTACAGCCCTTTCCAATGACGAATTCATCGTAATTGAACGAGACGGAAAGTTTGCAGGAGAAGAAAATGCCCACAAGTACCTTTTCAAAATCAACTTAAAAGATGCTACGGATGTAAACGGCGACATGACTTCTAAGAATGGTATGCTAATTGACGGAAAAACTTTGGAGCAGTGTACACAGGCAGAAGTTCTTGATGCTGGAATTACTTTTATAAAAAAAGAACTTGTTACAGATTTAGTTGCAGAAATCAGTTACAGTCACGACAAACTTGAAGGCCTTTGGCTTAAAGACAATCACACAATCTGTGTTGCGAACGACAATGATTTTGCCTTGATTGAAAAAGATAACAGACTCTGCCAGAAAATTCTTCCAGGTGCAGACAAGCCGGAAGATGACGTAGTTTATACTATAAAATTCTAAAAAAGAATATGAAATCTCCAAAAGAAATAAGCGTAAACGAAAAACTAATTACTCTAACAAAAGAAATAATTGAACTGACAGAAGATAAGGATTTACTTCCACTAAAAATAATGAAACTTCTGATTGATGATGATGAAGTTCAGGCAATCCAGGATTATGCTAACAGCGTTTCAATTGTGCGCCTTGGTTATAATGATCATGGACCGGTTCATATGCGGACAGTTTGCAGAAATGCACTGAAAATGTTGAAAATTCTTTATCAATCTGGAATAAAAACTTCTTTGGAAAATGAACAGTGTGGTTCTTTTGCGGACAGTGTTTCGGCGATAATTATTGCAAGCTTTATGCACGACTTTGGGATGACTATTGGTCGCCAGGATCATGAACTTTATTCTGGAATTCTTGCAGCAGACCTTATTAACCGTATTCTGAAAACAACTCTTCCTGGCCCTGAAAATCTCCACCGTCGTGTTGTAATCCGATCTATGGCTATGGAAGGAATTCTTGGACACATGGGAACCCGCCGCATTCATTCCATTGAAGCAGGACTTATCCTTATTGCTGACGGCTGCGATATGACAAAAGGTCGCGCCCGTATTCCAATGGAGCTGAACACAAAACCTAGTGTGGGTGACATTCACAAATATTCTGCAAATTCC
>JAILHD010000099.1 GCA_024696155.1 Treponema sp.
GGCTGAAGGACAGAAGCAGGCATTGATTCTTGAAGCAGAAGCTCACAAGGAAGCTGCTATCCAGAAGGCAAAGGGTGAAGCTGAAGCTATCCGCGAAGTTCAGCAGGCTAAGGCCGAAGGTCTTAAGATGCTCCGCGACGCCGGAATGGACGACAAAGTTCTTAAGCTCCGCAGTCTTGAAGCTTTCGAAGTTGCAAGCAACGGTCAGGCAACAAAGATTATCGTGCCATCAGATTTGCAGAACTTAGCAGGTGTAGTTACAAGTGTAGCTGAGATTGCTAAGAAATAAAAACGTAAACTGTCATTGCCGGGGTAAGTCCGGCAATGACATTGAATAAAAAAAAACAGGAGGTAATCCATGAAAAAATCAGTTTTGTTAATTATTGCTCTTATTCTTCTTTCTGTTTTTACCTCCTGTAAGAATCAAAAAGAAACCGTAACTCTGAAGGATTTGTACTATGACATTGAACGAATCCAGATTGATATGGCTTATTCTCCACTTAAGGATGTTTATGATCCTGAACCTTTTGAACAGCTTAAGGCTGATGTTATGGCTGGTAAAGTTGACAGACTGGAATGTGTTTTTAGAATTAAAAAAATCTTAAGTGAATATAAATGTGGCCATCTTAACCTTGTACTGAATGATGGTTATCATTTGTTCGGAAAGCGATTACCATTTGTTTTTTACTGTTTTGGAAATGATAATCATATTTATCTTACATCATCTAAATATAAACAGTATCTTGGCTGGAAGCTTGTAAAGCTTGGTGGCCTGTCAGTTGAAGAAGCCCGAAAAACTATTGTGAATTATGAACTTTCTCCATATGAAACTGTTGCTGGTGAAAAATATGAATTTGAATTTTCAATGAATTTAATCAGTTTAGAAGAAGCTGGATTAGTTCAAAAAAATGGAAAAGTTAGTTTGACTTTAGAATCACCAGATGGGAAAGTCAAAACTATTAATTGCAGAGCGCGCTCTCCTTTTGTATTTACGAAATGGGTAAGACTATCTCCTGAAAAAAATAATCAATTACTTAAACATTTTGATAAGAGTAAAAATTATATGGTCACTTCTTCAGTAGAAAAGAAGACTGTATATGCACAATGTAACTCTTGTGTCGTAGATGATTCGTATACGGTACAGAACTGGTTTTCAGACATAATCTCAGAATTGAATACCGGAAAATTCAATACTCTTGTTTTTGATCTGCGATATAATCCGGGTGGAGATGGCGCTTTTGAATTTGCTCTTAATAATGAACTTTGGAAATATAAAACAGAATTGGATAAGTATAATCTTGCAATAGTTGCAACAGGAAGAACTTATTCCTGTTCTCTCAGATTTATAAATTACGTTCTAATGTATTACCCTCAGGTTGTATTGTTTGGTGAAGAAACAGGACAGGCGATTTTTAATTATACAGGCTATCACAAGGGAAATAATCTGAAAAAGCTTAATTGTGAGTTTATATTTCCACAGCAGATTGATGATCAGCCTGAACTGCAGAAGCGGGCGAGGGAAGTGACTCATTCAGATATTCACTGTGGTGTTTTGCCGGATGTAGAAGTGTTTGAAAAATATGAAGATTTTATGAACGGCGAAGACACAATTTATAATGCGATTTACGATTATTTTCGTAAATAATCTGAATTATGTGGTATAATTGAGGTATGAATTATAAAAAGTTTTTAGACAAACCATTCCGTCTCATGTCTCTGATTGGATGTGCATATCTTATCACCATGATTCTGATGAATGTATTTACAGATTTTTCCTACGAGCTGAGTGTTATGCCTTTTTCAAGAACGGTTTCGTATTTTGCAGAAGGAGTGGCGCTGGTTCTTTGTGTGCTTTCATTTATTCTTTATACCCATCATAGCATTTATTATACCGCTCTTGAGATTTTGACTTTTTCATATCTTTATACAGGAAGAATCTATACAGCCTTGTTTTTGACGGCAATTCTTTTTGTTCTTTTACTGATTGAAAACCGGCTTATTTCAAAAATACGGCTTAGCGTTTATCTTGTAATTGAAGTTGTGAAGATAGCGTTGGTAATTCCGTATGGAGTTCGCAGCTTTTTCGAATATTTTGGAATTTCGCTTTTCTCTCTGGCTACAATCGGCTGTATAAATCTTTTGTTCCGTCATGCGTATGAGAAAAAAGATTCAGGTCAGATTAATATTGATGATTATAAATTTACTGATCGCCAGATTGACTGTATAAAAGAAACGGTCGTAAACAATACCACGATTAAAGCGCTGGCAATTACACATAATGTTAGTGAAAGCGCGATAAAAAAGGATTTAGCACATATTTACTCAGTTCTTGGAATTGACGGTAAAGCGGATCTAAAGGCGTTGTTTATTGGGTATAAGTTTGATTAATAATTAACAGAGAGCTTCACAGAAAAAACGGGCTCCCGTGGGAAAATCTGATAGGCTGTTGGCGAGCTGGTTTTTTGTGTTAAAAATAATGCGTGTTTTTTTTCAAAAAAACACGCATTATTTTTTTCAATGGCTAAGCGCCAAAACTTCTCGAGACAGCCTATCAGTTTTTCCCACTCCGCCCGTTTTTTCTGTGACTTACCGTTTATTTATTATGATTTAATTCCTTATTAACAGAAAATGAATATATCCCTTTATTCACAGAGTCTCAAAAATCAACAGTGAGCTTTTTTGTGTTTTTTTTATACTAAACTTACATCTGTATAAGAATTCCGACCCAGGCAACCGGAAGCGGGCGGAGTGGGAAAATTAACTGTGGAGCGTGGGAAGGGAGGGAAGAAATTGTGGGACGCAGGCAAAATGAAAAAGTGTGTAAGGCCGCTGGCGGCCGTTGTTCAATAGCAAAGCGTTAAGAAAAATGCGACAGCATTTTTTAGCTTTACTTCTTCTATTGCTTTTTCAGTTTTGCCGTCGCTGGGACCCGCAATTTGTTCCCTCCCTTACCACAGTTATACTGTCCGTTACTTTCCCACGGGAG
>JAILHD010000154.1 GCA_024696155.1 Treponema sp.
TCTGCCATTTCCGGCCGGTCCACACTCGCCCGCCATTCGCCTTTCCGGATTATTTCTGCCTTGTCATAATTCTTCATTATGCCGCCGCAAAAAGGGCACTTATATCCGACTGTCTCAAGCTTTGGACGAAAATTCTCATCATTTTCCCAAACGATGCCGCCGATCTGTTTTGACTTATCATGTTCATCCCAGATAGCCCATTCCAGCTTCTGCATCTGGCCGCAATGTTTGCATGGCACATAAAAATATTTTTGAGTCCCCTGCAGGAAAAGACTTTGAATCTGAGAGCTGCCTTCATTTTTTGGAGTAGATCCAATTATTAATTTTGAATGATTAGCAAAAGCATCCTGGCGGCCTTTCATCAAAGTAAAAACATCACCCTCGCCCTTAATCAGCGTTGTAAAGGCATCAGCCTCATCCACATAAATGACCTTAAAAGAAAAGTTTCTGAACTTAGATCCAGACTTTCCGCCAAACACCTTCAGAGAGCCGCCCGGATATTGTTTGTGAAGTGTTGTGTCTCCGGTGTCTTTTGCGCCGTTCGCTTTTTTTGACTGGCTGGCAATCAGAGGCCTGAGCCCGCTGTTATCTATGCAGGATTCCAGCTTTGTCTTTGCGTAATCCTTAGCCATAGTTTCATCAGGAAGGAACAGCGCCTGCTCTTCAGGATCTGAGCCAATATGATACATCATCCCAGGCTCAAGAACTCCAGTTGTGTAGCCGCACTGGTTTCCCTTCATAACAAAAATGTACTTAGTCGGATCTGCAGGCGAAAGTTTGTCAACAATTTCTTTGAAGTACGGAAATTTGTCATAGCTGAATTTACCGGGAAAAGGTGAGAGGCTTTTGTCCAGATAGCGCACTTTCTGGATGTAATCACTAGGAATCTCAAATTCTCTCTTCTCAGGTAAGAGAGTAAAACGCTCAATGAGAAAATCAAAATCACTGATTTTAAGGGCTGCTTCCATTTATCTCCTAAGCATCAAATGGAGCCTGGCCTGTAGTTGTAAATTCTGAAAGTATTGAGCGATCTTTTTCATTTTGTACTTTTATTTTATTAAAGTTGACTTCATACAAATGCAGATTTTCAATTTTGCAAAATCTTACATTGATTTCCCAGTCAGGAGAGTAATCATGCAGAAGATTGTCCATCTTTTTAAAAAGGTTCAAAAAACTCGTCGCACAAAAATGAGCATAATTGCTTTGTGCTACACTGCCATTTCCTCGAACCAATCTCATGTCCATTTCTAATTCGTAAGTTGTCATAACATTCCTCACTCAGTTAGAAATTTCTTATGGCATGATAATCAACAACAATATTTCCCTCAGCATCCAGATGGAAGGCCTCAACAGCATAAGCTCCCTTATTGGTCCAGGCATCCTTACACACTTCAAGCGCAAGAGACAAAACCGGATAAGCCCGATGCTCCAGCTCATGGTCTTTGTTATAAATCAGAACCCGATAAGGATTATTGCTGCTGCTTTTAAATTCCTTTTTTATTTTTTCAATCTGACTTGCAATTTCGTTAATGTCTATTTTTTCCATACGCCACCTAAATTACATCAAGTTCTGCTACAGCTTCCCGCAATCTGAGATTTTCATTTTCCTGCTTATCATATTTGCTTCTTAGTGCGCTTAGCTCATTTACAATATGACTTTTAGCACCTGAGATGCAGCGAGTCAGATTGTCATTCAGAATATTCATAACTACAGTCCGCTTGTCATCTGCATTTGCCTGAGATACAGCAATAACCTGATCACACACAGCCTCAGGAACATCAAGCAGCTGATTCATAAGCTGGTCCATATACCCGAAAACACGCTGGACAACAAAATCCTTTGGCACCTGGACAAGCCTTCTTTCCTGCAGCTTTTGTTCACGCTCTTCTGCAGCACTCAGATCCCGGATGATCTTAGAGAATCGTTCGATATTGTCTATCGAATTGAACCGGCGCAAAAGCTCGCCCATCGTACAGCTCATTATGTCTTTTGCAGAACCACTTCCCAGGATGTTTCCCTGAGCAACAGCACCACTCGCTTTTTGCTCTTGCTCCACAGTTTGCGAGTCGCCATCATTTTTTGCACTCGATTCGCGGCCGTTGGCCGCATCCGCAAAAATTACGTTACAAAGTTCATCAAATTTACCGGAACTTCCAGCACTGGAAGAAGCTTCTTTTATTCCGGCTTCCAGCTGCTTCATTTGCAGCTTCATTTTGAGCCTGTTCTGTTTAGCTTCCAGGAAAGCGCGATTCACTGGATTATCAGTATCAATTCGACGCGCAGCATTGCGAATCAGTGTACCGTTGGCGATTCTTTTTGATACGGCCATCGGTGAAAGTCCGCACATCCGCGCAAATTCAGATGCAGTAACTTCCATACTTTAATTATCTCACAGATTTTTGTTTTTACTATGTCATGTATTATGTCATTTTAAACTTTTTTAAACTAGCCGTTAAACTTGGCACACATTTAACAAAAGGCACCCGCCGCCGAATAATTGCACAACCGTATACCCCTCTGGCAGTACCTTTTACGCCGGAATCCGTAAGAAAAAACAACCAGTCCAAAAATTTTTTTTTCATAACGTTGTAACGTAAGTTACGTTACAAAAACGTTAATTTAGTACAAAAAAAATTTTTTTTTGCCATTTTTAACCTAAATTTTGCTTAAAAATTTTTTTTCTGTATAAAATAAACCATTGTAACGTAAAATTACGTTACAATGTTTTTAATTAATTATATATATAATATATAATTAATATAAAAATAGACCCTAAAAAGCAGAAAATCGCTGAATTTAAAAAAAATTTAAAAAAAATCAACTGCAGCACAAATTTTTTTTTAAATTTTTTGTTTTAAACTTTATTTTGACATTTAAACTTTTTTGAAAAATGTTTAAACACGGCTTGACAATAAAAAAATGTGTATTACAATATTTATCATTATGACTAAGAAGCCTTATTACAGAAAACTTATGTCCGTGTCGTTCAGACCGGAAGAGTGGGAATTCCTTCTTGAGAACCTGCCAGATTTTACTAATTTCAGTAAATACGCGCGTCAAACAATTCTCAAGTCATTGAATTATCAACCAAACAAATCAAAAAACACAAAAGACTCTTGAGTCTGTGTATTCTGTCTACCTGAACTGCATTTTAAACAGAACGTAAATCCTACCGTAAGCGTCAATTTTCCGCCCTATTAGGCTACTAAGACCGTTGAAACATCAGATTTTTTTATCAATTTAATGTTCCAAGGAAGAAGTTCTGAAGTTTGAATCAGTCCAGTCTGTTGTATCTGCGGCTAATTCAAAGATTGAAGAAAGATATTCTTCAGGATTGATATTGTTTATTTTAGCACATTCTATGAGAGAAAACAATAGGCATGTTGATCTGGCTCCGTAAAGACAAAAGAAGCTGTTAATTACTGCCTTAACCGCTGGGAAAAACTTTTGCCGTGGAACATTGAAATCACGCCTTATAAGATTCGTGGAGAATGGATTTAAGGTGTGGTTAATTTGG
>JAILHD010000173.1 GCA_024696155.1 Treponema sp.
AAAAGCTGCACGAGTTTTAAAAGAAGCCCCATCACCTGTGGCATCTAAGAGCAACTTTAAAAAGAATTCTATGTACTCTTTCTCTGTTGTATATTTATTGCCTGGGAAATCATGTTCTTCTCTTCCACCTTTATATACATAATAGTTATGCGTACAGAAATCTGGGAGATCTATTTCGCTGCTAAAGAATGCTTAAAGAATCTATTCATAAGAGCCTCCTAAAATATAAAAAATTGTTGTAATAATTATAACCCGAGCATTTAATACGTAAAATTTTATATGTAAAAATAACTCCTACTTTATTAAGTTTTATATAAAACTATATTGATTAAATTAGTTTTATATCGTACTATCGTACGCAACTAAAGAAAATTGCAAATGCAAGCTTTGCGAAGCAAAGGTTGGGAGCAACCATGGAGTAGTTGCAAAATGTAATTTTCATTTTTATGGTTGCGCATGTTTACAGGAATAGTAGAAGAAAAAGGTACAGTTCAAAAAATCTCACAAAATCAAATCTGCATTAAGGCAAAAAAGGTGCAGGAAGGCACCCGTATTGGCGATTCTATTGCTGTAAACGGAGTTTGTCTTACAGTTACAAACCTGGCCAAAGATGGATTTTATGCCGATGTTATGCCCGAAACTTTTTCCCGCTCAAATCTTGGAGAACTGACGGCTGGAAGTCAGGTAAATCTTGAACGTGCCATGGCAGCTGATGGACGCTTTGGCGGTCACATTGTAAGCGGTCACATCGACGGAACAGGGAAAATCACAAAAATTCAAAATGACGGAAATGCCGTTCGCTTTTGGATAGCAGCAGATATAAAAATCCTGCGCCTGATTGTAGAAAAAGGCTCAATTACTGTGGACGGAATCAGTCTTACAGTTGTAAGCGTAGACAATTCAAACTTTAGCATCAGCATTATTCCGCACACTCTTGCAGAAACTATCCTTGGCACAAAACGGGTTGGCGACACTGTAAACCTTGAAAACGACATAATCGGAAAGTACGTGGAACGGCTGCTTGGTAAATCAATATCTGAAAATCAGACAGCACGAGATAATAAAATTTTAGCATGGCTGGCAGAATAAGAGGAACTTATGGAAAATAAATTTAACACAATTGAAGAAGCCCTTGAGGATTTGCGTGCAGGAAAAATCATTCTTGTAACTGACGACGAAGATCGCGAAAACGAAGGTGACATGATTTGCGCTGCTGAATTTGCCACCACAGAAAATGTGAACATGATGGCAAGTTATGCAAAAGGCCTTATCTGCATGCCGATGAGTGCAGAACGCGCAGAAAAACTTGGTCTTTCCCCAATGGTTACTCTAAATACAGATAATCATGGAACAGCGTTTGCGGTAAGCATTGACCATATTTCTACAACAACAGGAATCAGTGCCGTGGAACGCGGTATAACTTCACGTGCCTGTGTTGATGATTCTGTACATGCAGAAGATTTTAGACGTCCTGGCCACAACTTTCCGTTAATTGCCAGAAAAGGAGGAGTTCTTACTCGTAACGGACACACCGAAGCAACTGTAGATCTCTGCCGCCTTGCAGGCCTAAAAGAATGCGGTCTTTGCTGCGAAGTTATGGCAGAAGACGGCACTATGATGCGTCAGGATGGACTTTTTGAGCTTGCCCAGCGTTTTAATATGAAAATCATCACAATTGCATCCCTTCAGGATTATCTTCGTGTGAATGAAAAACACGTTGTCCGCGAAGCAAAGGCTAAACTTCCTACAGAGTTCGGTGATTTTGATATTTACGGCTATATAAACGATTTGACCGGCGAACATCACGTTGCCCTTGTAAAAGGTGAAATTGGTGACGGCGAAGGCGTTTTGTGCCGCGTACATTCTGAATGTTTAACAGGAGACGTTTTTGGTTCTCAGCGCTGTGACTGCGGCCCTCAGCTTAAAGCTGCCATGAAGCGCGTAAACGACGAAGGACGCGGAGTTATCCTTTACATGCGTCAGGAAGGCCGTGGAATCGGACTGATAAATAAACTTAAGGCTTATACCTTGCAGGAGCAGGGCTACGACACAGTTGAAGCAAACGTAAAACTGGGCTTTAAGCCAGATTTGCGCGAATACTGGATTGGCGCTCAGATTTTGCGAGATTTGGGCTGCAAATCACTCAGACTTTTGACAAACAATCCACAGAAGATTTACGGTCTGGACGGCTTTGGACTTAAAGTTCTTCGCCGCGAACCGATTGAAATCACCCCGCAGAAGTATGATTTGTTCTACATGATTACCAAGCGGGATAAAATGGGACATATTTTGCAAATGTTGTAATGAAATTTTACAACTTCCGAATAACCCGTACATTTGCTTAACTTGCGCGCATTAGCACGCAAGTTGTAGGAGGATTTAATATGCATTTATTAGAAGGAAAGCTTGTTGCGCCGGAAGGCATGAAGGTGGGAATCGTTGCGTCGCGATTTAATGAAATTATTGTAAACAAGCTGCTTGGGGGCGCGGTTGATGGCCTTGTTCGCCATGGTGTTGAAGAAGACAACATTACAGCTGCCTGGGTTCCCGGCGCATTTGAAATCCCTCTTGCTGCAGACAAAATGGCTGCCAGCGGAAAATACGATGCCGTAATTGCGGTAGGTGCCGTTATCCGCGGTTCAACAAGCCACTACGATTATGTCTGCGCCGAAGTTTCTAAAGGAGTTGCTCAGGCAAGCATTAAAAACGGTGTACCTGTTATGTTTGGCGTAATTACAACTGACAATATTGAGCAGGCTATCGAGCGCGCTGGCAGCAAAGCCGGAAACAAAGGCTTTGAATGTGCCGTTGGCGCAATCGAAATGGCAAATCTGCTTAAAAACTTTTAAGCAAAAAAAACTCTGGCAGCATTACGTGCCAGAGTTAAAGTTAGTAATTATTTTCTACTTGCCAGCCAGAAGGAATACCGCTGTCCCCCTGTGGCCATGATGTTGCACTCGAAGACTTTATAAAGGTACCTGTTGCAGCAACACCAGAAAGCCAGTCCTTAACACAGTTTTTTGTGCTTATATTATTTGTTGCAAGACAAACCACTTTATTAAGCTTTGTACAACCTTTAAACATTTCCCAATAACAAGTCTCAACTAGCGTAGAAGCAGGAAGATCTGGTGCTTCTGTAAGACCTGTACAACCTGCAAACATTTCTTTATAGCAATTTTCGGCTAATGTAATTGCAGGAAGTTTTGGTGCTTTTGTTATGTTTTCACATGAAATAAACATATATTCATAACAATTTTTAGAAAGATTTGTTGCAGGCAAACAAAATTCTTCTGAAGTGTGATTTTTAAAATGACTCTCATAATAGAACAAATAACGAAATGCATATTCAGGAACTTTTTTTCCATAAGGATTCTAGGCACCTTTTGTACTATGTGTAAGAAGGCTCATAACATTTCCGTACACAAAACAGTCAGCCGAGCTGTTAAGCGTCATATAGTCATACTCATCATTTTCACATTCAGATGCGTAAAGACACAGTTTATCTCCCACGCTAACATCTATTACAAAGTACATTTCATCAGACCTGATAAAAGTTTCATCATCTTCATCAACACCAAGGAGGTTTGCCACTTGTTGTGCAGAAAGTTTATTAGTTGGTAGTGCAACACTCCCGTTGTTTATCGAATACCTGATTGTACTCCATGGATCTCCAATAAAAAAATAACCAGCCTGAGAAAATTCAAAGGTAAGTGGTATAGTACATCTGATATCTTCTGGCGTTTCCTCTGATGAATCACTACCGTTAGAACAGGCACAGAGTCCTAATACTGCAAAAAGTGCAGAAATTCAAAATATTTTTTTCAGCATGGTTTCCTCCTCATAGGATGACCTTGAAACAAAGATAATAAATATTTGTTATTTCAAGAATAAAGGAGGTTTTGGGAGTTGTCAAATTTATACTACAGGCTTATATCAAATAAACCGTAATTCCCAAAATAATCAGCAGCACTACGTTGTAAAGAGTAAATGTGGCAAAGTAATTGCCGCCGGTGTGCTCTTTTGCTTCGTCACTGGCGGTGTAGAGTTTGAAGGAAATTACACTTGCCATAGAAGCGATTAGGGTACCAAGGCCGCCGACGTTTACGGCAAGTAAAAGCATGGCACCATTCCGGGTAAAGCCGCTTAAAAGAAGGGCAGCAGGAACGTTACTGATTACCTGACTTGTTATAATTCCTGTAAGGTAAGTTGAAAGCTGGGTAGAAAGCATAGAATTGATAAAATCAGAAAATGCTGTAACGGTAGAAAGTGTTTTTGTAAAAATAAAAAAGCCTGCAAAAGTAAACAAAAGGCTGTAATCAACTTTTTTAAAAAGGCGGAAGTTACAGATTGCCATAACTGCAATGGTAAAAATCAGCATATAAAGATAATTGATTACACGGAATACAGCTAAAAGACAGATAATAAAATCTGCAAGGTAAAAGAAGGTGCGGAAATCAATTTTAATAAACGTAAGCTGATTCTGCAAAACGTTTCCCGAAAATTCGTGAGGCTGTTCTGCGCCACCATGCTCGGCAAGTTTTTTTCTGGTAAGGAACAAAATCATTACGGCAAGAATAAAAAGGGATGGAACGGCGATTTTTGCAGTGAGCGCAAAAAATTCCACAGCAGAAAATCCGTAGTAAGAAAACAGATACAGGTTCTGAGGATTTCCCATTGGTGTGATGCATGAACCAAGATTTGCAGCCAGAGTTTCTAAAACCACAAGCTTCATGGAAGGAAGACCGATTCGTTTGAAAATCAAAATTGAAATTGGAACAAAGGTCAAAAGGGCAACGTCGTTTGTAACGAACATCGAGCTAAAAAAGACCAGATAAGTTAGTAAAAAATATAGTGAACGGCGGTTTTTACACAAACGCAAAAGTTTTGCCGCAATAAAATCAAGGTAGTTTTGACTCTGGAATGCCTTAATTACTATCATCAGAGAAAAAAGGATTGCGATTGTTCTAAAGTCTATTGCCTGAACACAAAGGCTAGGGGCAGGACGAACAGCAGCAACTGCCACCACAGCAAGTAAAAGAGCCGCAAACAAAACAGGTTCGCATTTTATAAACTTTATAATGGAAGAAAATGCATTTTTCATATTAATTTTTCAAGCTCCTCTGGTTTTTCTACAATATAGTCTGCTCCACAAGCTTCAAATTCCTGACGGCTTCCGTAGCCAAAAAGCACACCGGCACATTTTAAGCCAGACTGATGGGCGCCTTCTACATCGTATTTGCGGTCACCAACCATAAGGATTTTTGAGCGGTCGGTAATTCCGTTAGTTTTTATGGCGTGTTCAATTACTTCTGTTTTTTTACTGCGGCTTTCGTCCGAAAGGCTTCCGCAAACGTAATCAAAATACTGAGCAAGATTAAAATGCTCTATAATCTTTTTTGCAGTAACTTCAGGTTTAGAAGTCGCTACCGTAAGTTTACAGCCAAGTACTTTTATGCGCTGCAAGATTTCTGGAATTCCTTCGTAAACACGGTTTTCCATATATCCCTGATTATCATAATAAGAACGGAAGATTCTAACGCTTTCTTCTGCCTGCTCGCCAGTAAAACCAAAAGTCTGCGTCATAGTATGAACAAGCGGTGGGCCAATAAAAGTTTTTAAGACTTCGTATTCGGGCTCTTTCATGCCAAAATGCTTAAAAATATTTCTAAAAGAATTTAAAATTCCTTCCTGGGAATCGGTAAGCGTGCCATCCAGGTCAAAAAAGACATATTCGTAATTCATCTGCGATATCCTAACCGAAAATCTCTTTTTTATGAAGTTCACCAAGAGCATGAATATTTTGTAAAAGAGTCTTAGATTCTCGTGCCCCGTCCTCTACATATTCCTTTAAGTCAATTGTAAAACGATTCATAGAAAAGTGCTGGAACACGTAAACTTTTTTCCAGACTTCCGGATTTTGTTCTCTGTAGCTTGCAAACAATCTGTCGCGGTAAGGCACAAAAAAGTGTTTTGGTTTGAGCTCGGAATAGCCTACAAGCCAGAGTTCGGGAAGCGGAAAAACTGAATTGGCACCAACATTCGCTTCTGCGCCTTCTACCAGCGCACAGTGCAATCTGGCTGTCTGATCCGCCATCCAAAGCTGACTTTCTTCTACCAGACGGTAAATCTTTTCGCCCCCGTCTTTCATGATTTTTTTAAGCTGTGCAGTTTTTGCACTGTGGACAGGGGTTTTATTAAGAATAATTACATTTTTGCGAAAGTCCGTCTGTAATTCGGGATTTTTCTTAAAAAATCCGTCGGCAATTTTTCCAGCCTGACCAACAAGATAGCGGTTATTTTTTTCCAGCTGCTCGTCTTTGCCAGGGTTATCGCCAATCACAATAAGGTGAATGTCATCTTCCTTTGTAAGGCGGTCTAAGTCGCGGTTATAAACTACGCTTGTTTCAAAAGGATAATCAGGGGTATTTGCAGCCTTAGCGGCATCCCGCTGTAATTCTGTTAGTTCCGGCGCAAGCACCTTCCATTCTTCTACCTTTTTGCTGAAAATCTCTTTAAAATCGCAGAAAGCCTGCCACTGTTTATTAGTCATAAGAATTAAGCACCTTTACCATTGCATCAAAAATCTTTTTATTTGTGATTGTACCAGAAAATTCAGACTTGCGGATAAATCCTACGTTGTAATAACCAAGAATGTTTCCGGCAGTAAAAATTTCAAACTCATTTTTATAAGGCCCGTTTTCCAAAACAATCTGAGGAACAAGCCCGATTCCAAGTCCGCTGGCCGCCAGGGCAAGAACTGCCTCGTTACCTTCTGTTTCGGCAGCAATCGTTGGTTTTACGTTTCTAGATTTTATCCATTTATCAAAACGAACGCGGGCAAGACCTGTTTTTGGAAGAACCAGCGGAACAGAAGAAAGAATATCCTGTGGTGAGCCCTGCAGCGAAGTATAAGGTCCATTTTTTGCAGCCGCATATACAAGCGGAGTCTGTACCACGCTCTTAGTTTCCATCATGGAAAGTCCGCTTTCAGGAATTGCCGCAACAGCAATCATTGCGCGGTTTTCCTTTACAGCCGCAATTGCACCAGCAGGGTCACCGGTTTCTACAGAAAAGTGAATTTTTGGATAGCGGGTTGTAAGCTTCTGGATAAAATCCGGCAGAATCGTATAGCACGCAGTTACAGAAGCGTAGGCGTGAAGCGTGCCTTCAATTTCATCACCAACATCACTAAGGCGTTCGTCCAATTCTTTGCGCTTATCAAGCATTTCCTGGGCATATTTTTTGAATATTTTTCCTTGTTCTGTAAGCAAAACCTGCCGATTATTTCTATCGAGGAGAACTGTATTGGTTTCTTCTTCCAGGCGCGAAATTATTCGGCTAAGGGCAGACGGGCTAAGGTTCATTTTGTCCGCCGTTTTTCCAAAGTGGAGAAGTTTTGAAAGAGTTATGAACGATTCCAGTTCGTAAAAATTCATAAAATCTGCTTTATTCCGCCTTGTTTATACTATAAAATAAAATTACAAACCATTCGAGAGGTATGTATGAAAAAACTAATTTGTTTTAGCGCAGCTGCACTTTTAAGTTTTCAGTTTTTTGCCGTTGATATTTTTTCAACAGGCGCAGTAAATCTTTCTGGTAACGTTCAGAGTTTTACCCGCACTGATTATTCGGTAACTACAAAATTCGGAAACTACTTTAGAACTCCGGCAGCAAAGACAACTCATAACTTTACAGAAGGTAAAGAAACAGAAGAAATCCATCTGACTCCGCGCGACGTTGTTATCCGCAAAGTTACTTTTACTTATGATGATGACGGAAACCTTAGCGAAAAGGCCTGTTCAAATGCAGAAAATGATCTGGAATGGAAAACTGCTATGACTTATAAAGACGGCGTTCAGCAGGATCATTCTGAATACGACAGTGCTGGAAACCTTAAAGCCCGAACAATTTACACTTACACTGACGGACTTATGACGGACAAAACTGTTTACGACGGGGAGGGGGCGCTTTTAGAAAAAACAATTTATGTTTACACCGACAGCGGAAAAATTGCCACACTCAGCAATTACAGTGCAGACGGTTCCCTTAGCGAAAAACAGACTTACACTTATACCGTAGAAGGCGTTCTTGATGCCATCACTTATTTTGATAAGGACTTAAAAGAAAGCCGCATAGAAAGCATGCGCTATGATGATGTAGGTTTACTTACAGAAGTTACAACTTACGAAAACGACAAAGTTGTAAAACGTACCCTTGTAAAATATGACGAAAAGGCTAACGTTAGCCGCATTTCTGAATACAATATTGCCGACAAGTTCGGTACAACTGTAAACGAACTGATTGGAATCGCAGAATTTAGTTACGTATATTAAAAACTGCCGGTATTAAAAAATGACGAGCGGGAGTAAATTGTGGGGCAAAAACACTCTGTTTGTGGCTGCCGCGTAAGCGGCAAATCATATAGTTACTTTACCACAAACAGCGTGTAGCGCGATATCGCGCGGTTTTGTACCACAATTTGTGACCAGAAGTCAGTTTTTTTTATCAGAATTAATAATTCTGAGCTTCAATCTGGAAGTATGCCTGTGGATGAGCACAAACAGGGCAAACTTTTGGAGCTTCTTTTCCAACAACAATGTGACCACAGTTTCGGCACTGCCAGATTGCGTCACCCTCGCTAGAGAATACAACCTTATCTTCTACATTCTTCAAAAGCTTGCGGTAGCGCTCTTCGTGATGCTTTTCGATTTCTGCAACTTTTTCAAACTGGAAAGCAATTGCATCAAAGCCTTCTGCGCGGGCTGTTTTTGCAAATTCTGCATACATATCAGTCCATTCGTAGTTTTCGCCTTCTGCTGCTGCCTTCAAGTTAGCTGCGGTATCACCAATTCCGCCCAAATGTTTAAACCACATTTTTGCGTGTTCTTTTTCGTTATCTGCTGTTTCCAAGAAAAGTGCGGCAATCTGCTCATAACCTTCTTTCTTCGCAACACTTGCAAAATAAGTGTACTTGTTGCGAGCCTGTGATTCACCTGCAAACGCTGTCTGCAGATTCTTTTCTGTCTGTGTTCCCTTGAGTTCTTTTGCCATAAAAAACGCTCCTGTGTAAGCCCGCCAGTCAAAGCGGGCAGTTTCCTATTAATAGATATATTGCTTTAAATATAAGGGCAATTTTTACAAAAGTAAAATTTTCTCTTTAAAAATAACAATAATTTCCGATAAAAAAGTGAGATACACTTTTTGTTTCGGGGAAAATTATGAAAACAATTGGTATTAAACTTGCAGACGGCTCATTTTATCCTGTGCTAAAAGAAGGAAGTCCTTCTGAACGCCTTTTAGAACTAACAACGGCTCACAACAATCAGACAAAAGTAATGGTTGATTTGTACCGTTCCGAGCTTGGTTCAATGGAAGATGCAGAATACGTTGATTCCCTTCAGATTGAAGATTTGAACGAGCATCCAAACGGAGTTCCAACACTTACTTTTACCGTTTCTATTGATGAAAATAACAAGCTTTCTGCAAAAATGGTAGATAACGAAACCGGACTTCAGAGTAATGCCACAATCACACTTGTTTCCCGAACACTAGAAGAACGTCTGCTTACCGACGAATACAACATTAAAGACCCTACTATTGAAGGTGTAAGCCTTACAAATACAGAAGAAAATTCACTTTTTGGAACTGATGAAGAAGATGCCAATAAGGATGATGATGTTGCGGCTCCAGAATCCGACCAGACAATCGACTTTACTTTTGAACCCGATTTACCGGATTTTAACGCTCCAGCTCCCGAAAGCCCAGACACAAACGCCACTGCCGTGGAATCTGAGCCAGAAGCAGATGTAAACGTCATTGACGAATTTGAAGCGCCTGTAGAAGAAACCGCAATCGAAGATGAACCTGTTATAGATGACTCTTTTGACGTACCTTCCGAAACAACAGAAGATTCATCAACAGAGGTAACAGTTGATGAACCAATTGATACACAAGCAGAAGAAGCAGAAAACGAAATGACTTCTAACGACCTTGACAACCTTCGTGAACAGCTGGTGGCAGAGCCAGACGCAAAAGACATTGCAGACATTCCGCAGGAACCATCTTCAGACGAATTTGAACTTCCACCAATGTCAGATTTTAATCCACTTGATGAACCAATTCTGGAAGATGATGCCCTCACCATCGACGAGTTCCAGACAGAAGAGGCTGAAGAGCCGGCTGACGACACCCTTCCAACAATGGAAGACTTTTCTGCCGACGATGTTCCGGAAGAATCTGATTCAGACCTTACAATTTCTTCTGAACCGCTTGATTTTACATTTGACATTCCTGAAGAAAATTCGCAGAATTCAACTGATGAGGCAAGCCCGACTTTTGAAGAAACAAGTGCCTTATCAGGAGGCTTTGACATGCCAGATACAACAAATTCAACCTCTTTGGACGATCTTGATTTACCAGATTTTGACACAAATCTGGATTTAGATTTGCCGTCAGAAAGTGCAACAGAAACAACAGATCAGGCTTCAACAGATACATCTTATCTTGATGACCTGGACTTTGATGATCTGGATACAACCGCAACAGAGCAGCCGGCAGGAAAAGGCTTAAGCTTTACAGGTCTTTATGATAAAGAAACTGCAATGGGCAATTCTGCAGCTAACATAGAAGATGACGAACATAAAAATCCAAAAGCTGCTGTAACAATCTGCATTTTGTGTGCCATCATCTGCGTGCTCGCAACCCTGTTTGTTATCATGGTCATTCAGCCAAAATTCAGCTTATTTGGAAAATCTCATAAAGAAGAAACTACTTCTACAGAAGTTACAGTAACAGAACTTCCAGATTTGCGTCCAGTTGATCAAGCACCTGCTCCAGAGCCAGAAAAACCTGCAGAAGCTGAACCAATTGAACCAGAGCCTGTTCCTCCAGTTCCACAGGCACAGGAAGAAGAAGTAGTTATTATTGAAAATGCAGAAGACGTTGTACCGCTTCCTCCACCTGTAACTCCTGTTAAGCCAAAAGATATCAGTTACAAAATTAAATGGGGCGATACCCTTTGGGATATTTCTGATACTTACTATAAAAATCCGTGGCGTTACAAATACATTGCACGCTACAACGGAATTAATAACCCTGATTATATTGTTTCGGGAACATATATTAACATTCCAGCTGAGTAATAATGACTTCTGTGTGCCGACTTTCGCTTTTCTTGTGCTTCTCGCTTTGCTTTTCAAGTTGTTCTGCCGTCGGATTAAAAAACAGCAATCAGAAAAAATTCGGCGCAGATGCTAATTATTTTATTGCATTAAGACTTTTACAATCTGGTAACGAAAAAGAAGCTGCCCAAAAACTGAACGCCTGTTCAAAAAAGGGCAGCTTTTATTGTGCCCAAAAAAGTGCCCAAAAACTTTGCATGCTTGGCTCAGTTCAGGAACGAAACGCTGCCTGCCTAAAACTGATTCAAAAATTTCCAGATTCGCAGAATATTTTAATTGCTGCCCGCCAGCTTTATTCCGCAGATGAAATCAACAAAGTAATAGAAATTACAGAAAATCTTGATTTTTCAGAAGTTCAAAACGAACTTATAAAACTCCGTCTGGAAGCAATGAAAAAGCGCGGAGATTCCCGCTACAAAAAAGAAGTTTTTGAATGGTTTACGGTGCGTGCAGTTTCTAAAACACACTACGATTATTACAAAGAAAATCTGGAAGCTGATTTTGAAAAGGCCTTCTACAATAGGGGAGGGGAGTCCAGTTCCGGCGACGACATAGATTCTCTTTTTGAAGACGCCCCAGGAAGTCAGCCAAAAAGTGAGCCAGAAATTCTGCCGCAAGATTTTGCAATTTATTACCGTATCCTTCTTTATAGAAGAAATTATATTCCAGCTTTTGAAGCCTCTCATTTTTTGCTTGATTACTTTGAAGACGGTTCTCTTACACCAAAAAGTCAGTTTTTTTCTGATGTAGGAAAAGCATTTTTATACGGAAGCCAGGATTTTCTTACAAACGCAAATTATTTTAAAGAAAGTGCAAAGCGCTATGCGGGAACTCCAGCTGAATATTACTTCTGGTTTTACGCGGGGCGTCTTTACGAAAAAACTCACCGCTACAAAACGCTTGAAAAAAACTGCTTTCTTGCAGCAATAAAAGCGGCTCAGACAGCTTCTCAAAAGGACAATGCACTGTGGTATCTTTTGAATTCCGACCTGCAGACTTTTACAAATGAAACACTTTCTTCCATAAAGCAGCAGTGGGCAGACCCTGCATATTTTGATGATATTTTTTCTAACCTTGTGCCGATTCTTTTTGCTGCAGGAAAATTTGATGAATTTGGAACTATTTACAAAAGCTTAGACGGATTTGCAAGCCCAGAAATTACAGGGCAGTTTGCATATATTTATGCACGCCTTTGCGAACAGGGATACGCAAAAGGTTCGGAAGAAGACATAAAATCAGCTTATCGGGCTGCAATTAAAAACGGAAATCACATTTATTACAAGATTCTGGCAGCTAAAAAACTTGGTTACAATTTGAATCAGATTAAAAATGTGGTTTTTAATTATTCAGAAAAATACGGCGGAATCAATCTTGCCACAGGCTTTAAAGCGGATAAAGAAGCAGAAACTTTACTGGAAGGCTACGTAACCTTTGGATTTCCTGAATTGATTTACCCGACTTACATGGAACTTTATAAAACCGGAATTTCTGCAAATACGGTCTTCCACCTTGCAGATTTTTTGAATAAATGCGGCGAAGAAAACAATGATTTTTATGTACAGTCAATCAGAATTGCAAGCCGTGCTGCGCGAGGAGCTGAACGTGAACTTACCCAAAACGAAATGCAGCTGATTTATCCTCAGGGATTTTCTGATTCTGTAGAAACACACTGCAAAACTTACAATGTAGAGCCTGCAGTTATGTATGCACTTGTACGAAGCGAAAGTTTTTTTGACAGTGATATAAGAAGTCATGCGGGAGCAGTTGGTCTTACCCAGCTTATGCCTACTACCGCAAAAGATATTTCCCGCCGCGTAAAAAAGCCTGAGTACGATTTGAACGAGCCAGACACAAACATTCAGTTTGGAACTTACTATTTTAGCGAGCTTTTCCGCCGCTGTGAGGATTCGTATCTTCTGGCATTCTTTTCTTACAATGCGGGAATTACAAAAGTACGCAGATGGCTTCAGAGTTCTTTGATTGAATTTGGCAAAAAGCAGAATATGCCTCACGACCTCTTTTTGGAAACTATTCCTTATGCCGAAACCCAGGAATATGGAAGAAAACTTGTTTCTGCCGCAATTCTTTATCAGCTTTTGTACGAAAATTCAATTTCTATTGCAGATGAAATGCTTGGAAAATAGAATCTAACTCTTTTTTCTTTGGACTTTTCTTCTATATTTTAGTACATTTATAACGAAACAAATCAAATTAATGAGAGGACCACTATGGCAAACGAAACAATGGAAGCTACAGTAAAAGAAGCCCTTGAAATGTTCCGCCCACAGTTACAGGCAGACGGCGGTGATATGGAATATGTAGGAATTGATGACGAAGGTAAAGTTCATCTTAAGCTTACAGGTGCCTGCGGAAGCTGCCCGATGGCACTTATGACATTAAAAATGGGAATTGAACGCTATCTTAAAGATGCATGTCCTGAAGTTACAGAAGTTGTACAGGATAATGCACCTGATTATAGCGAAGAAATGCCATTCTAATCATAATTATTAAGGAAAACAAATGAAAATCTCAAAAGACAAATGGGTTTCTATCCATTATACCCTTACAGGCGAAGACGGTGTACAGATTGATTCTTCTGTTGGAAAAGAACCTCTTGGTTACATTCACGGAAACGGCTATTTGATTCCTGGCCTTGAAGCAGAACTTGAAGGGAAAGAAGCTGGCGCAAAGTTTAAAGCTGTTATTGCACCAAAAGATGGTTACGGAGAATTTGACCCTCGCATGGTTATGGACGTTGACCGCGCTCAGTTTGAAGGCATTGACGTTATTGAAGTTGGTCAGCAGTTCCAGGTTATGACACAGGGCGGTCCTGCAATCGTTCGTGTTGTAGAAGTTGGTGATAAGTCTGTAAAAATTGACGGAAATCACGAGCTGGCAGGAAAAACTCTAACTTTTGATGTAGAGGTCGTAGAAGTTCGCGAGCCTACAGAAAAAGAACTGAACCCAAGCTGCGGTTGTGGCGGTGGCTGCGGAGGATGCGGCGGCGATTGTGGTGGAGACTGCGAAGGTGGATGTGGCGATTGCGGCGGTGACTGTAATTGCGAAAGTAGCTGTGAAGGCTGCGGAAACTAAAAAAAAATCGGTCACGTTGCGCGACCGATTAAATCATATTCATCATCAGATTAATTAAATTGCCCCGAGGATGGTCTTAAAATTGTCCTGAATCGGGGCATTTTTTATTGCAATCATTACGTCTGCAATATTTTTATACTGTTCGTTACGCTCATTAAAACGATTAATCATAATTTCTTTTACATCGTGAAGATTTTTTGGATTTTCCTTCATCACCCAGGCTGGAGCGCCTTCAAATTTTCCAAAAACATCCTGCTTTACCTTTGCCATTATGCGCGAAACAGAATATTCAATATCAATACAAAGGAAAACAAATTTTCCAAGCTGGCGAAGCTCGTTGAGGGCAGGGGCGTTATCACAAATTCCACCACCAGTTGCTACTACAATTCTGTCATCAGGATGTTCAGTTACGATTTTATTACAAGCCTGTTCTTCTGCAAGAGAAAAAGCAGCAGGACCTTTATCTGTATAATATTTTCGGAAAGATGTTCCAACAATCTGTTCCAGCACATCGTCAGTATCAAAAAACGGAACAGAAAAGTGTTCCGCAAGAAGCTTTCCCTGAGTTGTTTTACCGCAATGTTTTAGGCCCATCAATACAATAGAATTATTCATACTTTCCTCAATATATGAAAATTATAACATTTGAATTGTAAAAGTCTAGTCTTTGTTGTATTGTTATAAAAAAAGGTAATTTATGACTATAGCTCTTTGTTTCTTACCAATTATAATTTGCTTTGTAATTTATACATTCCTCTTAAAAATCCGAGTTACAGATCAGCTGATTGCGGTTCTTTTGGGACTGATTGCAGTTTTTCCAATCTCGCTGATTCAATATTTTTTGCCAGCGTTCAGCTTTTTTGAGCATAATCCAGTTTTACAGACACTTTTAAAATCAATCATTATCTATGGATTTACAGAAGAACTTGTAAAAATGCTCTTTTTAATCCCGATACCACACAAAAAACTTTCTGAAAGCGACTTTTTGTTTCTGGCATTTTTTATGGGATTAACTTTGGGCTGTTTTGAATCTGCAGTTTACTTTCTTGATCATTTGCAGATGGCAGCTTCCCGCGGTGCACAGCTTTTACTTTCTCAGATTTTTGTCCGCATTTTTACTTCTGACCTGATTCACATGTCATGCACAGGACTTTGCGGATTGTTCCTCTTTAGTTGCAGAAACAAACCTGTAAGCATTTCTGTATTTATTCTTGCAGTAATTTTGCACGGCATCTACGACTTTTTTGCAGGTTTCCAGAATGACTTAAAGTATTTTTCTATTGCAGTAATCATTCTTGCCTTCATCGAATGCCGCAATAAATACGTAAGTTTACAAAATCTCTGCGAAAATCGCTTGACAATATTCTATTAAGGGTGTACTATACACGAACACGACGCGGGGTAGAGCAGTTGGCAGCTCGTCGGGCTCATAACCCGGAGGCCGCAGGTTCGAGTCCTGCCCCCGCTAT
>JAILHD010000026.1 GCA_024696155.1 Treponema sp.
CCAATTCCAATACAGTACTGACCCGCAATTCCAATATTAAAAAGACCAGATTTGTAAGCAAAAAGAACGCCGATTCCGCACAAAATGAGTGGGACGGCCTTTACCAGAGTCTGACCAAGGTAATACCAGCGTTTTCCAACGTTGCGGTAGTACATAAAGTTTTTAAGAATTACGCTGATAGCTTTTGGCGCATGTTCAGCGTTAATAATCAAAAGTATAATGAATCCGACAAAAATTCCCAAAACGGCACACAAAACAGCCGAAAGAATTGAATGAAAAGAGCCGGATCCTAAAAAAGATTTGAATTTATTTGATTTTGAATCTGCCATTTTATGCCTCCACCTTCTGCTGACGTTTAGCTCCAGCCATATAAAGGCCAAGCTCTTCAGGTGTAGTTTCCTTAGGATTAAGCTCTCCCACAATTTCGCCTTCGTACATTACAAGAATGCGGTCGCTAAGGTTCAAAACTTCTTCCAGTTCATAAGAAACAAGAAGAACAGCCTTTCCAGCATCACGGTCAGCAATAATTGCTTTATGAAGGAATTCAATTGCTCCAACATCAAGACCGCGTGTAGGCTGAACAGCTATCAAAAGCTTGTGCTCATGCGAAAGCTCGCGGGCAATTACAGCCTTCTGTTGATTACCACCACTCATTGCGCGGGCAGGGGTTTTACATCCCTGACCACTACGAACGTCAAATTTATCAATCAAATCCTGCGAATAAGCAGTAACTTCTTTTGTTTTAATAAACTGATGATTCTGGAATTCAGGCTCCCAGTAACGCTGAAGCACCATATTCTGTTCAAGAGTGTAATCCAGCACGAGTCCATGCTTATGACGGTCTTCCGGAACATGGCTCATACCAGCCTTTGATTTTTCGCGGATAGATTTTTTAGACATATCCACATCATCAAGTATGATTTTTGTTTCTGGATTATGAACAAAGTTTTCAAGACCAGTAATACCCTGAATAAATTCAGACTGACCGTTTCCGTCGATTCCCGCAATGCAGACAATCTCGCCTGCGCGAACCTTAAGGCTTACGTCGTTTACGGCAAGTTTTTTATGAAGCTTACTTGCAACGCTCAAATGCTGAACATCAAGAATTGTTTTTCCAGGCTGGCTTACAGCTTTATCAACAGTAAACTTAACGTCACGACCAACCATCATACGGCTGAGTTCCTCTTTATTTGTGTTAGCAATATCAACAGTACCAATATAGCGGCCTTTACAGAGTACAGAACAGCGGTCAGAAACTTCCATGATTTCGTTAAGCTTGTGAGTAATAAAAAGAATTGATTTACCTTCTGCCGCAAGATTTTTCATAATCTGCATGAGCTCTTTAATTTCCTGTGGTGTAAGTACGGCGGTAGGTTCATCAAAAATCAGGATTTCATTGTCGCGGTAAAGCATCTTTAAAATCTCTACGCGCTGCTGCATTCCAACTGTGATGTCTTCAATTTTTGCGTCAGGATCAACAGAAAGTCCATAACGCTGACTAAGATTAATGATTTTTTCGCGGGCAGATTTTCGGTCAATAAATCCGTAGTTGCAAGTTTCGCTGCCCAAAATAATGTTGTCAAGAACGGTAAAAACGTCTACAAGTTTAAAGTGCTGGTGTACCATTCCAATTCCGAGGGCTGTTGCATCATTAGGATTTCGGATTTCAACTTTCTGTCCGTTCTTGCGGATTTCTCCTTCTTCAGGCTGATAAAGACCGAACAATACGCTCATCAATGTAGATTTTCCGGCACCATTTTCGCCGAGCAGGGCATGGATTTCACCTTTTTTTAACTGTAAAGTAATATTATCGTTTGCAATAATTCCGGGGAAACGCTTGGTGATATTAAGCATTTCTATAATATAATTTTCGCTCATAAATTACATTATAGAATAAATTTAAACAAAAATCATTTAAAACGAAAAAAAAGGGCTATCCAAAAAAATGGACAGTCCTTTTTACTTCGCTAATAAACGCTTATGCTTATTTAATGCTCTGGTAGTAGTTTACTTTTACAGATGTTTCTGGAGCCTTATCAATAGCGTTAGAAACTGTAATTTTCTTTGAGTAAACTTCACTTACAAGAGTTTTATAGTTGTCTACAGTAAAGTTCTTCATGCACCATGTTTCTGTTGGAAGACCTACAAAGTTTACATGCAGGTTTGTTCCAGAAACCAATCCGAGTGAAGAAACTTTTCCAGAGAAGTTTGCCCAGCCGTCATTCTTGATTGCGTCAAGAACAGCTTCAACAGTTGCAGACAAACCTTTCATAGCAGAAGTTACACACATACCTTCACCGTAGTTGTTGATCAAAGCAGTCTGATCTGTATCAACACCAATTACTTTTCCGCCAACTTTTGCAGCAGCTTCACAAGCAGATGTCCAGATTCCACCACCACAAGCAAATACAACTTCTACACCACGGTTCTTGTACCAGCCGTCCATAGTAGCAGTAATTGTCTGGTCACCGTAGAACTGACCACCGTAAACGTATTCAACAGTTACATCGTTAGCAACACCAAGTTCTTCAGCAGCTTTGTTAGCACCCTGAACAAATCCGTATCCAAAACGAACTACAGCAGGAACAGCCATACCACCCAAGAAACCAAGATGACGATAACCTTCTTTTACAGCAGCATAACCAGCAAAGAAGCCAGGAAGCTCTTCTGCATAAACTGCACAGAATACGTTAGCTGGAACAGCCTGACCACCAAGGTCACCCTCTCCAATATCCAATCCGATGAATTTAGCATCATCATAGTCTTTAGCAACTTTTACAATTGCCTCACCAAAGAGGAAGCCAGGAAGAACGATTACATTGTAACCATCCTGATAAGCAGCATCGATAGAAGCAACACGGTCAGCAGTAGAATCTCCAGCTGGTTTGTAGTACTGAAAGTCCAATCCGTTTGCTTCAGCGTAGTCTTTACAAGCCTGATAAGTTGTCTGGTTGAAAGACTGGTCTGTAATATCTCCTGAGTCAGTTACCATAGCAATACGAACGCTTGATTTTGCTTTCTTTGATGATTTTTTAGCTTTTGCAAATGTAGAAGTGCAAGCTAGAGCTACCATCATAGCTACAAGAATGATCTTTTTCATTTTTTAAATATCCTCCAACAAAAAAGTGTATACATTATAAAACATTAGGGCATGACTATCAAATGATTTTTATGCTCGCGAAGTTGTCATGATAGTGCATTGCCCTAATGTATACTTAGTAAACCATGTATTTTTACAATGGTAACTAAAATTTATAAAAAAAAATTATTTTTTTAGGACAGTGGGCGGTCCGGCTTCGCCGTCGGCAGTTCCGCAGTTACGCAAAAGCTCCAGCCTCCTCACTTCGTGACCTTCGCTGCATAGCAGCTCGGAGACTCGCTCAAAATGCTCCACTGGAGCATTTTGCCGGCTTTCAGCCGTCGCTCCCTAGGTGGCCGCTTCGCGCTGCTCCATTGCCTACCGCATTTACATCTGCTAATATTTTCACATGGCAGAAAACGAAACATACATGCGCAGAGCAATCGAACTTGCCCGTAATGGCGAAGGCTGGACAAATCCAAACCCTCTGGTGGGTGCCGTTATAATAAAAGATGGCACAATAATAGGAGAAGGCTGGCACCATAAATACGGAGAACTCCATGCCGAACGCGAAGCCCTTAAAGATTGCCGCGAACGTGGAAACGACGCTTCTGGCGCAGATATTTTTGTTACGCTTGAACCATGCTGCCATTTTGGAAAACAACCGCCATGTACCCAGGCAATTATAGAAGCAGGTATTAAACGCGTTTTTGTTGGAAGCCGCGATCCAAATCCGCTAGTTCATGGAAAAGGAAACGCTTTTTTGCGCCAGAACGGCGTAGAAGTTATAGAAGATTTTTTACGCAATGAATGCGATGCCTTAAATCCTATTTTCTTCCATTATATTACTACAAAAACACCTTACGTAGCCCTAAAATACGCAATGACCGCCGATGGAAAAATCGCTACAAAAACAGGCGCTTCAAAATGGATAACCGGAGAATCTGCACGTGCGTATGTACACGAGCTTCGTAACCGTTACGCAGCAATTTTGTGCGGAATAGGAACCGTGCTTGCAGATAACCCAATGCTAAACTGCAGAATGAAAGGCGGAAAAAATCCTCTTCGTGTAATCTGCGATTCAAAACTGCGGATTCCGCTGGACTGCCAGCTTGTAAAAACAGCAAAAGAAATTCCTACGATTGTTGTTTGTAATGATAAGGCCGATTTTGCAAAACGCAGTTCTCTTGAACAGGCTGGCCTTGAAGTACTTTGTCTTCCATGCGGCAATGCTGGCAAAATCGACCTTTCTACCATTATGCGCATCCTTGGCGAGCGTAAAATAGACAGCGTACTCATAGAAGGCGGTGGAGAAATCAATTTTTCTGCTTTGAGCGCAGGTATTGTAAATAAAATTTATGCCTTTATTGCGCCAAAACTCTTTGGCGGGGCCGCAGCAAAATCCCCTGTTACAGGGGAGGGAATTGCCAGCGTGAAGAAGGCCTTCCTCTTCAAACTGACCAAAATCCGCCAGTTTGAAGACGACCTTTTAATTGAGTATGAGAAGTAATGTATTATGATACTGGAAACGATTTTATAAGAGTTATAAGAGTAACCTCAGGATAGTGCATTTTTATTATGCGCTGAAAATCAGTGTTTCCACCAAGCATCATAGGAATAACATATTGCATAACTATTGGAGAAAGCGAACCTGTGGTAGATGTAGGATTAGCAGAATCATACAATACACCTAAATGACCTTCAAGATCGGCATCAACAGTAATTCCAGAATTTATCATTAGTTCTTTTACATAGGCAGTAAAAGCATCTTTTGAAGATAATTTGCCCATTAATGTAAGTGCATTACTTTTGATTTCATCCATAAATTTTGTAAATTTATCACTATTGTTCATATAAAGACTTACAAAATATTGGAATGCAGGTTGAGCGGTAGTGACAAAAGCTGCACGAGTTTTAAAAGAAGCCCCATCACCTGTGGCATCTAAGAGCAACTTTAAAAAGAATTCTATGTACTCTTTCTCTGTTGTATATTTATTGCCTGGGAAATCATGTTCTTCTCTTCCACCTTTATATACATA
>JAILHD010000032.1 GCA_024696155.1 Treponema sp.
TTTTAAAGTCTGAACCTGTTTAAGTACAGCAAGAGCCTTCTGAATATCGTTCATTGCAATATAAGTATTAGCTGCACGGTACTTAATCTGAACCATAATTGCATCAGGAACACTAGGAAGCTTTGTTGCAATCTCGTAATCCATAATTGCAGACTTATAATCTTTTGCACGCTCGTGCATTTTTCCGGCTTCAAGACAACTCTGTGGTCCAAAAAGCGGATCGGGACGAAGGTGCATAAAAACCTTAAGAGCCTTATCTGACATTCCGGTTTCTGTCATTGCAACGGCCATATTATAAAGAACTTCTTTATTATCAGGCTGTTCTTCTATTGTCTTTTTCAAGAACGGAAGTGCTTCGCGGTATTTCTGAAGCTTAAACAAACTAAAGCCAAGCATCATATTTGCTTCAGAACTATCCGGACGCAGAATCTTTACCTTTTTAAGACAGGCAATTGCCTTATCGTAAACTTCTTTCTGATAGAGGGCCTTACTCAAATAAAGGTTTGCTTCGTAAGATTCTGGAGATTTCTTTACTGCAAGAACAAGAATATTGATAGACTCATCAATTTTTCCAAGATTATATGCAGAAATACCAAGTCTTAAAGCAACGGCAGGAAAATTAATTTCCAGATTAGAAGTGGCAAGGTCAAAAAGAGTTTTGTAAACCGCAAAAGCCTTTTCCCAGTTCTTGTCAGAAAAATAAATATCTCCAAGCTCGCGCAGAGCTGTTATATCATGCGGATTATGAGCAAGCTTTTTTTGAGCTTCCTTAAGAATCGCAGCTTTACCTTTTCTTTGAATTCTACCTGAAACATCTTTTGTTTTTTTACCCCGTTTAAGGCTGGTAACAGCCATAATAAGGCCCACAAAAAGAGCGGCAATAATTATCATTATCAGTAAAGGTATAATCATTGTATATAACAGACTCCATTAGCGCATTTATTTCTTTATTTCCTGCAAAAATTCTGCAATTTTTGCCATAGCAATCTTAATTTTATTAATGTCGGTTGCATAACAGCAGCGGATAAAACCTTCGCCGGCATCGCCAAAGGCAGTTCCAGGAACTACGGCAACCTTTTTCTTTTCAAGCAAAGCCTTTGCAAACTCTTCTGATTCCATTCCTGTAGAGCGAATGTCCGGGAACATGTAGAAAGCCCCTTCCGGCTCAACACAAGGAAGTCCCATATCTAAGAAGGCCTTGTGCATAAGATTACGGCGCTGCTGATAGCTTACGCGCATTTTTTCAACTTCACTCCAGGCATTGCGAAGTCCTTCTGCAGCTGCATACTGACTAAAGATTGGAGGACAAATTGAATTGTAGCCGTGGAGTTTGCAGCAGTTCTGCAAAAGATCAGCAGGAGCTGCAATATAACCAATACGCCATCCTGTCATGGCAAAAGCCTTAGAGAAACCGTTCAAAATAATTGCGTAATCCTTCATTCCTGGGAACGAACCGATAGAAACATGTTTTCTTCCATCGTAAATCAGCTCGCAGTAGATTTCATCACTGATACACCAGATTTCATGCTTTTTTACAACTTCTGCAATCTTTGCAAGTTCTTCTGCAGGAATTGTCTTTCCTGTAGGGTTACTTGGAGAACAGATCATAATAGCCTTAGTTTTTGGTGTGATTACGCTTTCAATAAGTTCTGCTGTTGGAACAAAGTTTGTTTTACTTGTATCCAGGTGAATTACTTTTGCATCGCAAAGGTCACCAAGAGGCTGGTAAGAAACATAGCAAGGCTCGCAAACAATCAGCTCATCACCAGGATTAAGAATTGAACGCAAAACCAGATCTACAGCTTCTGAAGCACCAACAGTTGGCAAAATTTCGTTTTTAGGATTGTAATCCATTCCAAAGCGTGCAAGATACTTGCTTACTTCTTCGCGAAGTTCAATTAAACCCCAGTTTGAAGTATAAGAAGTATGTCCTTTTTCCAGGTGATAGAAAGCTTCTTCGCGAATAATCCATGGAGTTGCAAAGTCAGGCTCACCTACACCCAAAGAAATAATATCATCATGTCCGATACAGAGTTCAAAAAACTTACGAATTTTTGAACCCTGTGTATTCATTATTTTTGTAGAAAATTTATCTGTACGACTATTCATTATTTTTATCCAATATTAAGCTTGTATTCCTTCTCGTCTGTCACGTTCGTCTTCAACGTAAACAACATCGTTTTCCTTGTACTTTTTAAGCACAAAGTTTGTTTTTGTTGAACGTACGCCTTCCAGAGTTGAAAGTTTTTCTGATACAAAGAGTGCAACATCTTTTAAAGAGTCGCCTTCAATTGTAACACGAAGGTCATAACCACCACTCATAAGGTAAAGGGACTTTACCTGAGGAAAACGGTAGATGCGGTCTGCAATTGCATCAAAACCGTGCTCGCGCTGTGGCTGAACCTGAATCTGAATTTCTGCAAGAACCTTATCACGATTCTCTTTATCTTTTTCTGGATTTACAATGGCCGCGTATTTAAGAATAACTCCGTCATCTTCCAGTTTTTTGATAATTGCACAAACTTCCTCTTCTGTTTTTTTAGTAAGCGCGGCTATGTCTGCCGCCGACAAACGTGCATTCTGGCGAAGCAAATCCAAAATTTCTTCCATTGTAAAACCTCATTTTTTGTTAAGTAAGATAGTTTATTTTATCTGTTTATGAGTGTTTTGTCACGCTAGAAAAAACTGTACTTTGTGGCGACGTACTTGCGCCTATAAAATCTGTGCGGAGTTCAATCTTTACAGCATTTGAATGATACCTCATCCACCATTCAAGCTCTTCGGCATTTGTACTGGCTTCTGTGGTTTTAAAATCTTCGTCTATAATCTTTATTAAATTTTTAAGGTTAATTACCGCATCTGCAATGCATGGTTCAAAATGAAGCCCTTTGGATTTTTCAAAAATTATCATTGCCTCGTCCACAGGCACAGGATCTTTGTACAAACGCTGACTAATAAGCGCATCAAGAACATCTGCAGCAGCCATAATTCGCGCACACAATGGAATTTCTTCTCCCTTTAAGCCGTTTGGATATCCACTTCCATCCCATTTTTCGTGGTGGCAGTAAGCCATCTGCTTGGCAATCTCATTAAACGTTCCATCTTCAATCTGAGGAAGATACTCCAGAAGCTTTTTACCTTCTTCCGGATGAATTTTCATAAGCTGATATTCTTCCGGAGTAAATTTTCCTATTTTATTCAGCACACCTTCTGGAATGTGGATTTTTCCAATATCATGCAAAAAGGCTGCCGTAGAATAAAGTTCAATATTTTCATCGGTCAGTTCTTTTTCGTAGTGACCTGTATCCCTAAGTTCTTTTGCAATAATTTCTACATATTTTCGTGTATGCATAACGTGGCGGCCCGTAAACAAATCGTGACTTCCCAAAACTTCAGACACAAACTGAATAATTTTATACTGCGTTGTTTTTAAGCTGCTGTTTGTGCCTTCAATCTGACTGTTAATCTTTACAATATACAAATTGCGTTTTTTAAGCTCTTCAATGGCGTTATTGCGTTCTTCCGAACTTTGAACAAGGGCATTAAGAGTTTTTTTAGTCCGCTTTGCAAGAGAAACCGTAATCAGATAAACAAAAATCGACTGAATAAAAATACCCAGTCCGTTTTCTATAAACCAGTGAAGCGAAGTTTGAGCTGGACGATCGAGCCATACAAAAAAATCAAGAATTGTCTGAGCACGTACCCAGTGCACAATCAAAATAGAAAGAAAATTAATCAGATTAGAAATTCTTGTAAGTTTTACGTTGTAATAAAGACAGGTTAAAAACGGTGCAAGACCATAGGCAATTGTAACAGTTATTACACTTTTTGTGCCAAGCAAATCAACAAAAATCATGGCAGCAAAAATACTTGAATACATTGTGATTTTTTCAAATGAAGGCAGATGATTAAAAAGAACAAGCAGAGAAGTTGAAAGAACACAATAAAACAGTATGCCAGCTGAATAAGAATGAGGAACCGCCCACACCCCTGCAACAGTCAGTATTATAAAAGATAACGGTACAATTGCTGTAAACGCCATAATTTTTAAAATCATTGCATTTACATTTGTTATATTCTCATCAAAAACCTGAGAGCGCGTAACACTAATCAATTAGTCCTCCAGAAACTTCCAATAGATGAAAGTTTCTTTTGTATTACTTACCCCACCTTTTTTTACTTTTTGATTTCTATTAATTATAACATTATTTTTTAGTATTTAAAGGAAAACATATGAATTCCTGTAAAATTCTGTTTTTTTTTCGGAAATCCTAAGCTATAATTCTTTTAGTATGAGCAAAAAAATTTTCATCATCGGAGCAGGTATTTCGGGTTTAAGCGCAGGTATCTACGCAGCCCGAAGTGGTTTTGACGTAACAATTTATGAGCAGCACATGACTTTTGGCGGACTTAGTACCAGCTGGAGTCGCAAAGGCTACTACTTTGAAGGCGGAATGCACTGGCTTACTGGTTCTTCGCCAAAAATGCCTCTTTACCAGATCTGGAAAGAAACAGGCGCACTTAAAGAAAACAATCCAATAGAAAATAGAGACCCCTATTACGTTTACATAAATGGTGACAAAAAACTTTTTATGTACCGTGATTTAGACAAACTCTGCAAGCAGCTTAGGGAATATGCACCAGAAGACAAAAAGATAATTAACCGTTTTTACAAAGACGTAAAAGCACTTTTAAATGTTCATCTGGTTGTAAATGATATTCCAGGCTTAAAAGCAAAAAATCCACGCCATCCAGGTCTTGCAGAACTTCTAAAAATGATCCCAGCAGGCTTAAAGTACAGCAAGCTTGTTAACATGTCTTACGAAGAATATGTAAATCAGTTTAAAAATGAAGATGTTCGTCACCTTTTAATGGGCTCAATCGGCTACCGCTACAATGCAATGAGTTTTATTTACACAATTGCAAGTTTTGCCAGCGGTGACTGCGGTTACCCGGAAGGCGGTTCTGTAACAATGGGACAGAATATGCTGGACACTTACAAGGCACTTGGCGGAAAAATCGAATTCAAAAAGAAGATTGAAAACATTGAACTTGATGGAGCCGGACAGGCTACAGGCGTAAAAATCAATGGCGAAGTTATTCCTTGTGATGCAGTAATTGTAACCCAGGATATGAGAAACGCCATCGACACCCTTTTTGACACAATGATAGATGATCCTGTCGCCAACAAAATGAGAAAGAATGTTATTTCCGAGCAGAATGTTTTTGTCTGCGCAGGTGTAAAGGCAGATTTAAATCATCTTCCAAAGGCAATGGTATTTCCGCTTGCAGAACCTTTTGAAATTGCAGGCGTAAAATTCAACGAGTTTAGAATTTACAACTACGCAAATTTTAAGGGACGTGCACCAGAAGGTGGTACAGCACTTACCAGTCTTTTCTTAGGCCCAAGCTACTATTACTGGAAGCAGGCAAAGGAAGACGGCACTTACAAGCAGAAAAAAGAAGAACTTGCTAAGCGTTTTGTAGAAACACTTGAAAAATATATTCCAGAAACAAAAGGCAAAGTAGAAGTAATTGATGTTGCAACGCCTTGTACTTACGAACGCTATTGCTCAAGTTTTGAAGGCAGCTGGATGAGCGTTTGGAAAAAAGGAACAAAGCAGTACAACTATCCGCAGAAACTTCCGTCTGTAAAAGGCGTTTATTTTGCCGGTCAGCGCACAATGATGCCAGGCGGACTCCCGATTGCAGTCTATTCCGGCAGAATTGCAGTTCAGCTTTTGTGCCGCGACACAAATACACTGTTTATCTAACAGCATTTATACAAAAACTTTAAAAAATAACAAAAAATAAGTTTTTGCTTTTTTAAATGCTGTGATATAATTTAAATATTAATAAATGGAGATTAAAAATGGGTAAAAAATTTAATTCCAGCATCATTTACTTTGTAGGAATGGTTCTGGTAATCGTTGGTTTACTTTGTCCAATTATTAAAGCTTTGGGACAGACCCCAAATGCATTCAAGTTTGTTGACTTCGAAAATTTTGGAACTTCAACAGTTGGTATCCTTTTAATTTTTATTGGTGCTGCTCTTGGTGTACTCTTTTCAGTTCTTACAAACTTCAAAAAATCACACAGATTGATTGCTCTTGCAATTACTCTTACCGGTGGCGTAATTCTTCTTTTACTTTTGACTGGAGTTCTTAGCGACAGTTCACTTGGAGGAAAACTCTGGCGTGCAGCAGGAAAAAGCTTTATTAAACACGCTTACATCGGATTCTATCTAATTCTTGCCGGCTGGCTTTGCGCTATTTACGGCTGGATTAAAGACTAACATTCTGAAAATTCATTAGAAATCGGCATTAGCTGTTTTCTTGGCGGACTATGTTCGCGAATTAGGAGGTTTAGGCTGTCGGGTTTATCCCTGACAGCCTTTTTTTTACTTTTATCTGAAAGAATTTAGAGGACACTGGCACGAAGGCAAAGAGCGTGGGGCAAAAACATTCTATTTTTGGATACAACCCCGGAAATCAGCAAGTGTCTTGTAGCCCTTACGCTTCATAAACGCAGCAAGACCGTCAATAATTTCTACCATCGCATACGGGTTGGCAAAAGTTGCAGTGCCTACCTGCAGCGCGTGCGCCCCGGCCATAATAAATTCAACAGCATCCTGCCAGGTGGCAATGCCTCCAATCGCGATTACAGGCACGCGTTCATTTTCTGGAAGTTTATTAATTGCTTCTACCAGCTCGTAAACTAATCGCACAGCAATCGGACGAACTGCAGGGCCTCCCACACCAGCCTTTACCTTTTCAAAAACAGGAACACCGCGCTCAATATCAACAGCAATGCCCTGGAACGAATTACAAAGACTGATTCCCTGTGCACCTGATTTAATACATTCCATTGCAACACCAATTAAATCTGGTGCCTGAGGTGTAAGTTTTACAACCAGTGGCTTAGAAGTTGCAGCTCGAACAGCGCGAACAACATCACCTGCAGCAGAACAGGTCATACCAAAAGCAGCACCACCGGCACTAACGTTCGGACAGGAAATATTCAGCTCAATCATCGGAACATCAGTTTTATCAAGAAGTTTTGCACCTTCTACATAAGTTTCAAGCGATGAACCCGAAAGGTTTGCAATTGCAACAGGCTTAAGCGCCATCATCTGAGGAAGTTCCTGTTTTATAAAGTGAGGAATTCCAGGATTCTGCAGACCAATTGAATTCATAAGTCCGCTTGGAGTTTCCCAAAGACGGATTCCATCGTTACCCTGACGAGGTTCAAGTGTAAGACCTTTGCTTGAAATACCGCCAAGACGATTTACATCAAATACAGATTCGTATTCTGTTCCAAAACCAAATGCCCCGGAACTTCCGATTACAGGATTTTCAAAATGAACGCCTGCAATATCAACACTCAAATCAGGCTGAACAGTATCTGCAAGCGGTTCGCGGCGAGGCTGAATTTTAACACCGCCTACACTGTCCTTTTTCTCAAAAATAAGTTTACTACCTTCAAAAATCGGGCCTTCCTTACAGCAGCGTTTTTTACCTTCTGTTGTATCTATTACACAGCCCAGACAAACCCCAACACCACATGCCATATGAGCTTCCATACTCAGATAGCATTTTGTATCAGTTTCTGCGCAGACCTTCTGGATATAGGCAAGCATAGGTGTTGGACCGCAGGCATATACTGCATCATATTTATTTGATTTAAGAAGTTCTGATGTAAAAGCCGCAGAAAGCATTCCATGAACACCAACCGAACCATCATCAGTTGTGATTGTAAGATTTGC
>JAILHD010000125.1 GCA_024696155.1 Treponema sp.
GGAATCATACTGGTAAGTACAATTTGTGCAATCATCACAAAAAAGAATATGTCTATGCTGCAGACCGAAGGCGGCTACCGCACCTGCGCAAAAAAGCGAATCGAAATTGCAGAACATTTGCGCTATCTGCCTATGGGCTACTTTAATGCAAATTCCCTGGGCCAGATTACTTCGGTAACTACCAACACTATGGAGCTGGTAGGGGACGTTGCAACCCGCGCCGTAATGCTGGTTACCCAGGGCCTTCTGGATTCTGCGCTGATTATCTTTATGATTTTCTTTTTTGACTGGCGGATTGCTCTTGTGGCTCTTGCAGGTTTTCTTCTCTTTCAGTTTGTAAATGTTTTTATGCGTCTTGCCGTAAAAAATATCTCTGCAAAAAAAATCGAGGCCGACGAAGCTCAGATAGAAAAAATTCTGGAATATATTCAGGGTATTGCCGAGGTTAAAGCCTATAATCTTACGGGAAGCCGCCGCAAGGATCTGAACGCTAAAATTGACCGCTGCATAAAAAACTGCATTGGAATGGAAATGCGCTGTATTCCTATTTCCGCCCTTCAGAGCCTTGTTGCAAAGCTTACCGGCGTTGCCATTATGTTCGCTTCAATTTTCTTTTATCTTGGCGGCAGTATGGAGCTTGCAAACTGCGCTGTAATGCTTATCTGTTCTTTTATGCTCTTTACAGCCCTGGAAGCCGGCGGAAACTATTCAGCGCTTTTAAGAATCATAGATATCGGTGTAAAAAAGGCCCAGGCAATTCTGGATTTACCGACTATGGATATTGAGGGTGCCGAAAATCGAAAAAGCGTTAAAAACGACAGTCCGTCGCGACTGTCGTTTAGCTTTATCGATAAAACGGCTCGGCAAGCTGGGCTTGCCGTTGAGCCTGTCGAAAACACCATCTGTGCACAAAATATCACCTTCGCTTACGAAAAGCGTAAAATCATAGACGGTGTGTCGCTTACAATCCCAGCGGGCAGCACTACTGCCTTTGTCGGCCCAAGCGGCGGTGGAAAAACAACCCTCTGCCATCTGCTTTCCCGATTTTGGGATGTAGATTCTGGCTCTGTTACCCTTGCCGGAAAAAATGTGCGCGATTACGACATGGACAGCCTTATGAAGAATTTCAGTTTTGTCTTCCAGAATGTCTACCTCTTCCACGACACGATTGCAAACAACATCCGCTTTGGCCAGCCAGAAGCTCCAATGGAAAAGGTAATAGAAGCTGCCAAAAAAGCCTGTTGCCACGAATTTATTTCTGCCCTGCCGGACGGCTACAACACTGTGATTGGGGAAGGCGGCGCAAGCCTTTCGGGCGGCGAACGCCAGCGCATTTCAATTGCACGTGCAATTATGAAAGACGCCCCAATCATCATACTTGATGAAGCAACAGCAAACGTTGACCCAGAAAATGAGCGTGACCTTATGGCTGCAATCAATGAACTCACAAAAGAAAAAACAGTGATTATGATTGCCCACCGCCTTAAAACCGTGCGCAATGCTGACCAGATTTTTGTTATCGACAAGGGAAAAATTGCAGAGCAGGGCACTCACGAAGAACTGATAAAACGCGGCGGAATTTACGCAAACTTTATCGATAGCCGAAAACGTGCTGTCAGCTGGAAGTTGTAAAAATAGCCACAGATAAACACAGATACACGCAGATAGGAAGCAGATAAAAAACATCTGTGTAAATCTGTGTCCCATCTGTGGCTAATCATATGGGAGATATCTTATGAAAGTAAAAAAGATTAATGCCTGGTTCGAAAAGTTCGGGCGTTTTGAAGTTCGTCACCGATGGGCTTTTCTTATTGGACTTATTATTGTTTCTATAGTTGGAAGTATGGGGCTTAGCCGCCTTAAACTTGATAACGGCGAAGAAGATTGGTTTGACGACTGGGAAACCACAAAGCAGAATCAGGATCATTTTGAAGACATCTTTGGTTCAACAGACAGCCTTTTAGCGCACATTAAAGCGGACAACGTTTTTGACCCGGAAGTCCTTCTGATGATTGATCAGCTTGGTGACGAGCTTTTACAGAATGTTCCTTATGCAGAAAGCATTACTTCTCTTATGGAACTTTCCATCCCGATTGGTACAGAAGACGGCTTTGAAGTTACAAGTCCTTTTGAAGACGGTGTACCTGCCGACCCGCAGGAGCTTGCGCAGAAGAAGGCCTTTATCTTAAGCCGTGAATCGCTTGTAAATACCCTTGTCAGTGCTGATGCGACCGAAACCTGGCTGATTGTCAATCTTGAGCAGTATTCAGAAAACATGACAGATGCAATGTTAAAAATTGCTCCTCCTGCCATGAAGATTTTCAACGACCCAAAATATAAATCAGATAAATGGGAAATCCGTCCTGCCGGTATGAGTTACACCGAGTTTGAAGAAGAAGCCGTAACAATGAATCAGCTTGCAACCCGCATTTCACTGGGATTTTTAGTAATGCTTGTCTGCCTTACAGTTTTTATCCGTTCACTCCGCGGAATTGTTGTTCCTTCAATTTCAACAGTCGGCGCCCTTACAACTACACTGGGATTTTCCGGCTGGATGGGAATAAAAGGCAACAACTCTATGATTATGATAACGGTGCTGCTTTCTATGGCGCTTGCAGTCGGCTATTCGGTTCACTACATCAACAGTTTTAAGATGTACTTCCGTAAAACAGGAAAACGTAAAGAATCAATTGTAATGGGCGTGCGTGACTCAGGCTGGGCTTTATTCTTTACTGTTGTCACAACTATGGCAGGGATGCTTTCTTTCCTCGTTGCGGGAATCAGACCTATGCGCTGGGTTGGCGGAATTACAGCCGCTGCAGTTTTTGCAATCTTTGCCTACATCATAATTCTTCTTCCTGTTCTCTACAGTTTTGGAAAAGACAAAGCTCCAGATTCTTCTTGTGCTGACTCAGAAGGGGCTACAAAATCTGATTTGCAGGTTGAGGCCATGGGAAAATCAATCCTCAACAAAAAATGGATTACTGTGATTGTTACAGCTCTTATTGCCGCTGCCGTTATTCCGGGAATTTTCAAAATAAAAGTGAACATGAACTACTCGGACATGATGGGCGAGCGCACACCTTACATCAAGCGTCTTCTGGAAATTACGCGAAGCCAGCTTGGAAGTCAGTACGATTACGAAGTTCTGATTGAATACTCAGATGAAGATGCAATTAAAAATCCTGATGTCCTTAAAAAAATGGATATTCTTGCAGAGCGGATTGGAACTTTGAGCCAGACAAAAGTTTCCAACGGAAAGCCGCGTGTTTCTTCCGTTACAAAAATCGTAAAGGAAATGAACCGCACTTTGAACGAAGATGACCCGGACGCTTACATCATCCCAGATGATCTGGATCTTGTAACTCAGATTATGTTCCTCTATGAAATTTCCGGTGGAACTGATTTGTACGATTACATAAGCGAAGACTTCAGGGCGGCATATTTAAAGGTGGAACTTGCCGGCTATGACGGAGAAGAAATCGTTAAGAACCTTGCAGAAGTCAAAAAGTGGGTTGTAGAACTTTTCCCTGATGCTCAGAATGCGGGCGTTGTAGGCCAGGTTGTTCAGTATGCCCAGATGAACGGAAAGCTTGTCCGCGGTTCAATCAAATCAATCGGAACTTCGCTGATTATAATTTTGATTCTGCTTGTAATTGCATTTACATCGCTCAGAACAGGATTTATTGCAATGATTCCAAACGTTATGCCGATTCTTCTTATCGGCGGAATTATGGGATATGCAGGCGTAAATCTGGACATGATTACTGCGATGATTATGCCGATGATTCTTGGTATTGCAGTTGATGATACAATCCACTTTACAAACCACATCAAATATCACTTTGAACTTACCGGAGACTACCGCAGCGCAATAGAAAATTCCTACCGCGAAATAGGTAAGACAATGATTATGACAACCATAATTCTCTGCGCCATGTTCGCGATTTTCCTTACAAGTACGATGAATGTTCTT
>JAILHD010000010.1 GCA_024696155.1 Treponema sp.
CGGACCTCTCCACATGCCAGCTAACATCATGGGTATTGAAGCTGCTCAGAAGGTAATGCCAAACGTTCCTCACTCAGCAATCATGGATACAGCATGGCACCAGACAATGCCGGAAGAAACTTTCCAGTATGCTATTCCACGTGAATGGTACGAGAAGTACGCTGCACGCCGCTACGGTTTCCACGGAACTTCATTCCTTTATACAGCAAAGCGTGCTGCAGTTCTCCTCGGAAAAGATCCAAAAGACTGCAACCTTATTATCTGCCACATTGGAAACGGTTCTTCTATGTGTGCTGTTAAGAACGGCGTTTGCTACGATACAACAATGGGTATTACTCCTCTCGAAGGTCTTGTAATGGGAACTCGTTCAGGAGACCTCGACCCGGCTCTTCCATTCTACATCATGCGCAAAACTGGTATGTCAGCTGACGAAATGGACAAGGCACTCAACAAGAAGTGTGGTTGTCTTGGTATTACAGGAAAATATTCTGACCGCCGTGATATCGAAATCGACGCTGCAAAGGGCGACAAACTCTGCCAGCTTTCTATCGAAATGGAAGCTCTCCGCATTAAGAAATACATCGGTGCATTCATGGCTGAACTCGGCCGTGTAGACGCAATCGTTTGGACAGCAGGTGTAGGCGAGCGCGGACCAATCACACGTATGAAGGCTTGTTCAGGTCTCGAAAACTACGGTATCAAGATTGATGCACAGCGCAACGAATGGTCATTCACAGGTAACGCTGAAACATACATCCACGCTGATGATTCAAAGACAAAGATTTTCGTAATCCCAACAGACGAAGAGCTCGTAATGACAGAAGATGCATACGCTCTCATGAAGGGAACTTACGATGTTCATACAAACTTCAAGTACAGCTTCCAGGATCCTAACTACGTAAACAAGGCTCGCGAAGAAGGCTTGAAGGGCGACCTCGTAAAGAGACCTAATATTGCTAAGATTCTTGCTCGGGATATCATTGGTAAGTAAGTCCTGCGAGTTTTGCGAATACAAAACTCGGTAAGCACGCGCAAGCGTGCAACGCTCAGAGGCAATCTGTGCTTGCCGACTTAATAACATAAAAACGGTGGTTACTTAACCACCGTTTTTTTCTTGCATTTTTATTCAATAAACGGCATAATTTTTGCATATTTATACAAATATTTGTAAACCGGGGTTTTAGGGGGTAAGCAAAGCGTCCCCCTAGGCGAAGGGGTAGCGCACAACGAAGTGTGCGCTCAGGGGAAGACTTTCCCCTCCTGGAGGTTAATCTTATGGAAAAGAAAATTGTAAACAACTACGGAAGCTTTGACATTGTGATGGCTAAGGGCAAGGGCTCTACCATGTGGGATGTGAACGGTAAAAAGTACATCGACTTTATTGCAGGTATTGGTGTTAACTGTCTTGGGCACAACTATAAGCCGCTGGTAAAGGCTGTGGCATCGCAGGCAAAGCGGGAAATTCATATTTCAAACTACTATTTTTCTGATATCGGACTGGATTTTGCAGAAAATCTTCTGATGGTGACTGGTTTTGAGCGCGGCTACTTTGGAAATTCCGGGGCTGAAGCTAACGAAGCTGCAATCAAGCTTGCACGTAAATACGGTCAGCTCAATGGTGGTGCAAAACGCAAGACTATTGTAACTTTGGAATCTTCTTTCCACGGAAGAACATTGGCAACTTTGACTGCAACTGGTCAGGATAAATTCCATCCTGACAGTTTTGCTCCATATCCGGAAGGGTTTAAGACAATTAAGGCAAATGATTTTGATGCTCTTAAGGGCGCATTTGACGATACAACTGCTGCACTCTTTATTGAATGCATTCAGGGTGAAGGCGGCGTAAATCTGATTTCTCCTGAGTGGGCTCAGGCTGCGGCTAAGGCTGCCCGCGAGGCTGGTGCTATCGTTATGGCTGATGAGGTTCAGACAGGAATCGGCCGTACAGGAACTTTCCTTGCAAGCGACGCTCTTGGTTTTGAGCCTGAAGTTGTAACTCTTGCCAAGGGAATTGCCGGCGGTGTTCCAATGGGAGCCTGCCTTTTCCGCGGTAAAGCTGCTGACGTTTTTGTTGCAGGTGACCATCAGTCAACTTTTGCAGGAAACCCTCTTGCCTGTGCTGCAGGTCTTGTAGTTCTTGATACTGTAAGCGACAAAGCTTTCCTTGACCGTGTAAATTATGCCGGAGACTATATCCGCGGTCAGATTTCAAGCTGGAATCTTCCGATTGTAAAGGATGTTCGCGGAAAGGGTCTTATGATTGGAACTCAGATTGTGCCGGAAATAAAGCCTTTTGACATTGAAGTTCGCTGTCTGGAAAAAGGCCTTTGTACAACAACCGCTGGTGCAGATGTTGTGCGCTTCCTTCCACCTCTAAACATTTCTGACAAAGAAATTGAAGAAGGCTTGAAGATTTACAAATCAGTATTGGAAGAATTTTCTAAATAACTTGAAGTCTTTCTGCTAAACAGATAGAATTCATACTATGAAAAAAGGAAAATTTGCAAAAAGAACAATCGCGTTTTTAATTCTGCAGGTTTTCCTTTTTTGTTTTAACGTCTTTGCAGGGCAGATGATAAAGCCCCGTATAATCTATCAGATAAAATCAAAATATTTTGACATTCTTTATTCAAAAGAAAGCACTTATACCGCAAAACTTCTTGCAGATAATGTAGACAGTCTTTACGAAAAGGCAGCTGAACTTTTACATGCTGATAAAATTATGGGGACTCCAATTGTAATTTCCCCGGATTCGGATGTTCTTAAGGTAAATTACACCTCGTATCCATATAATCGCATTGTGATTATGGAAGGTTTGCCAGATTCTGTAGATACAACTTACGATACAGAACTCCTTACGCTTCTTTACAGTCAGATTCTTAAGGCAACGGCGGCATCTATAAAAAGTCCGTTCAACAAAGTGATTGCTAATTTTACTTCCTGGTGGCAGCCTGTGGAGGTTTTAAATCTTCCTTTTTCTGTGCTTGACGGCGTTTCTTATTTAGATCAGATTCTTACGGGAAGCGGCGAATACAATGACGGATATTTTTTGCAGGTGCTATCTCAGGCAAAGGTAGAAGGTAATTTTCCATCATGGTTACAGGCAGGGGCGGCAAGTAACGCCTATACAAGTAATCATCTGGCTGTGGCAGCAAATTCAGCTTTTGCGGCTTATCTGATTAGTGCTTACGGAATAGAAAAATATACAGAATTTCTTCATGAATGTGGAAAAATCTATTTTCCGCGAGTTACAAAAACAATTTTCAAAAAAGTATATGGCAAGAATCTGGATGAAGAATGGAAAATCTTTGAAGAAATGGTTCCTGTGCCAGAAAATATTGTCCCGGATATTGATTTTTGCGGTCAGTCTGTAGTCCGAAAATTGTTTTCTAACAGCGACGGCACTTATAAGTTTCTTTTAAACACTCCTTATGGTCTGGTTTATTTTGATTCAATTAAGAATGAAATTGTACTTGCTAAAGAGATCCAAAATCCATTTTTGCACAGAAAAGAACTTTTTAAGATGCATCTGTTTTTTGCAAAAGGCATTACAAAGTTTGATCTTTCTCCAGACGGGCGCTATCTTTTAGTCTGCTGCAATGAGTCGCGATACAGAAACGAATTTATAGAGCCTTGTGTTCGTTTTTTTGACCTTCAAACGCATTTTAAGCTTTTAGGAAAATTTATTTTGCGAGACGCAGCCTTTGTTTTTTATGATGACGGCTCTGGAAGCGGAAAGCCAGTTTTAGGCGTTGCCGGAATCAATTCTTCAAAAAAGAATGCATCGCTTGAAGTTTATCCTTTTAATGAGCGAAAAAGACTTCGTCATACAGAAAAATCTGTTTACAGTTATGATTTTGAGCCGGGCGTAACGCTGCAGAATGTAACTTATGCAGGAATAAACCATGTTGCCTGTCTTGTTCAAAAAAATGGCGAAGTAACGCTTTGTACAACCGATTTTACAAAATCTGCCGCAGAATCAGAATGGAATGAATACACTTTACATGACGGCGATAATGCCCTGTCAATTCGCGAAATGCGTTATCTTGCCGGCGATTTTATGTTCCAGTATGTTTCGCCAGAAGAACATTCCTTTACCCGTTTTGGAAAAATCACCTTGGATTCTGATTTTAATCCGCAGACTGTAGAACTTCAAAAAAATGATGTGTTGGGAGGTGTCTATACACCTTTTGTAAAAAATGATGAAGTTTATTTTGCACGACGTTTTTCTAATCATGATGAACTTGCGGTTACTTCTATTAATAATTTTGATTTTACGCCGGGAAGCGTAGTTAAAAAAGAAAAGGCCTCCGAAAAATCAGAAGAAAAAAATGTCCTTTCAGTGGAAGAGTTAAAATCAACTTTTCCGCATGCAAGATACTATCCTTTAAAATATCTGGAAAATGGTACAAATTATCCGTTCTTTCCGATTGTTTCGTTTGACTATAATCGCGATTTTGTTTTGTGGCCTGGCCTTGGTATTAGCAATGTTACCAGTTCCGATCCATTCGATAATACAACTATTGCAAGTTCCGTAAGTTTTGGATTTTCTCAATATAAAATAGAAGAACTTGGCGAAAACTTTGTAGAAGAAGTTGACCGCATGATTGAAAACTTTAAACAGTTTGAAAACGATTTGAGCTTTGTTTTCCTTGTAAAAAATACATCAACGCCATTAGATCTAACACTTGGTTCGCTTTTTACTTTTTCTAACAGTGGAACTTATATCTGGCGTTCTATTGCAGGTGCAAAGTTCAGACTGCCGTTTGTGCTGAATATGAATGCACTGGATTTTAATCTTAAGTTTCAGTATATAGTTTCTTCTAATTACGTTGGCTTTGCAGATTCCGATGACCACCCCGATTTGCAGAACTGGCCGTCTCTATCTGATGCCTACCAGTTTTCTGAAGTGTATTCAAATATAACTTATTCAAACATACATCCATACGGAAATTCCCTTTTTGAAAAATTTGGATTTTCTGTAGGATTGACTTCTATTGCTGATTTTGATTCTTTTGAAAATTCCAGCACTTATTCGCATTTTAAGAAAGTAGCAAAATTTACAGTTGGATTTGATGTAGTCGCAGATCTTCCTCGGCTTCTTCCTGTAGAGTATTATAACGGGATGATTTTCTGTCTGCCAACAGAATTGTACTGCGAATCTTTTGTTACAGACGGCACTGCATTCAAAGCTGGCGGTGAAGTTCTCCTGTTTGGCAAGGAAGTTAAAAACGGAATTTACCCTGTGTTTGTTTCCCGCACTGGCCTAAAGGCTGGTTATTCCTGGTCTCTAAAATACGACACCGAAAGTGAAGAACTCCCAGATATCCGTGACTTTTCTAATTATTTGGACACTTTTGCCCGTTCAGAAAAGGTTGATGACATTTACATAAAATACGTTCTTGATATTGTTCCTGTTATAGGCTCTCTTTCCAAAGAGAATTTCCGTGGAGAAATTAAATTTTCTTTCTTGCCACGTACTAACGACTTTAGAGTCGGCGTTGGTATTTATGTGAATCTCTACTAAATAAAAAAAAGACGCCCGCTAAGGCGTCTTTTGTAAAAATCATCTTATAGCAAAACTATTTAACGATTTTTCCGTCATGCTGCTGTTCACTTGGCTTAGATTTAGCGCCTGCAAGAGCAGCTGCCATCTTAGCCTGTGCTTTTTCCATGTCGTTTACCATAAGAATTGGCTGACCTGTAGCATCCAAAGCATCGCGCCAGAGTGATCCTTCTGGGTCAACAGCGTTACGGTGAGCTGTTACAGCTTTAATTGGCAGGTGAACGAACTTATCGTGAACCAAACCAATTACACACTTTGTTTTACCAGCCATTGCAGCGTGAACGGCGTTGTTTCCAAGACGTTCGCAGTAAATTGAGTCTGCAGCTGTTGTAACAGATGCACGAACCTGATAAGAAGGGTCGATATATTTAAGGTTAATTTCAATCTTCTTTTCTTTGAAGTATTTTTCAATCTGAGATTTAAGGAATACACCAATGTCAGAAAGTTTTTTATTTCCAGAAGCGTCTGTAGCACCTGTGCTTTCAAGAAGATCCTGACCAGCACCTTCAGAAACTACGATTACAGCGTGTCCTCGTTTTGCAAGACGGCGTTCAAGGCAAGCTAAGAATCCGTTTTCGCCTTCCATTTCAAATGGAACTTCAGGAATTAAACAGAAGTTTGTTTCGTGGCTTGCAAGAGCAGCTTCTGTAGCAATAAAGCCAGCTTCGCGTCCCATAATTTTTACAAGACCAATACCGTTAATCTGGCTTGCAGCTTCCATGTGAACAGCAGAAACAGCTTCTTTAGCGCGCTGAACTGCAGTTTCAAAACCGAATGAACGGTCAATGAACATAAGGTCGTTATCAACAGTCTTTGGAATTCCAACAACGGCACATTTTAGACCGCGTTTTTCAACTTCACATGCGATATCATAAGAACCGCGCTGAGTACCATCACCACCAATAATAAAGAGCATATTGATGTTGTCGCGTTCAAGGCAGTCTACAATTTCTGAAACGCGCTGTCCGCCACCACGGCTTGTTCCAAGGTAAGTACCACCAATTTTATGAATATCATCAATTGTGTAACGATCCAAATCAAGAGGAGCGTATCCTTCTTCTGCAAAGAATCCGTGGTAACCAAAGCGGTAACCTTTTACAATTTTTACGCCGTAACGTGTGTTCAAACAGCGTACAATAGCACGGATTACGTCATTAAGACCTGGACACAAACCACCGCAAGTACAAATGCCGGCGCGAACGTGAGCTGGATCAAAATAAATCTTCTGGCGAGGTCCGGCTTTTTCAATAAGATTTGACGAATCAAGAACAATTGGTTTAGTTGTATCGTAAACGTTGATCTGATTGATGACATACATATCGTCACGAACGTAGTTAGCAGTTCCGTCACCAAAAACCGCAGAAAGTTTTATAGGGGACTGTACAGTACAAGGTCCCAAGTTTTCAATGGTGAAATCATATTTTTCTTCAGCCATAAAGTACCTCTGATATTTTAAATGCAATTAAATAAAATTAACTTATATATAGAAAATTTTCAACTACTTTAACAGTTGTTCTGCTAATGCCACAAAAGCTGGTACGCTAAAAATGCATAGCAGACTGGAAACAGAAACTGTAAGGCTTGCATAAGCTGAATCTTTGTCAAAAAGGGCTGCAAGACCAGGAACTGTTGTTGCACTTGGGCAGGAAGCGCAAATCAAGATAACAAAAAGAATTGTTCTTGCATCACTTACAGACGGATTCATCTTCCAGATTGCAAAAAGAATTAAAAGTGCAATGGCTGGGCACAAAATAAGTCTACCAAGAACAGTTTTTATAAGACGAACTGTATATTTAGAAGAAAAATGAAAATCTGCAAAAAGAATACCAACCATAACCATTGCAAGGGCGGTGTTACAGTTTCCAATCATTTGGATTGGGCGGATAACTGGAGAAGGCAGTGTAAAAGGCATTAAGAAAATAAAAAGACCTGCTACAACGCTTAAAATTACAGGATTTGTAATGATTTTTTTAATGCTGATAGTACCGCTCATCTGGTAAAGGCCCCAGGTCCAGGCAAGAATGTTAAAGACTGTAAGGTAACCCATAAGGTAAAAAACGCCGGAATTACCCAAAGTTCCCTTAATTAAAGGAATTCCAATAAATCCGCAGTTTGTAAGAACCATTGCAAGTCTGTCTATGTGATTATAAGAACGGTTTTCTGTATTTTTTGAATGTGTAAGGAAGAATGAAACAAAAATCATAGCAAGCTGAATAATCAGTGCTATAAGAGCAGCAAATAAAAATCGCTTGAATTTTTGCGCATCGTATTCAAGATTAAACGAATCAATAATCAGACATGTATTTACAAAATACAAAAGAAGTTTGCTTAAGAACTTCTGCTCTTTGTCGCTTACTTTTACAATTTTTGCAAATGCAAAACCCGCAATTGCAATTAATGCCATTGTTATAAGTTGATTTAATACTAACTGATACATAATTTCCTCAATTATTAATGAAATATTGCAGAAAAAAGACCAAGCGAACCTGCCATCATGATGCAGCCCGCCAGGAGAACTCCTAAAATTACGGCTAAAACGGTTTGTTTAAAGCTCATTCCTAAAAGACTTGCGGCAAGAGTTCCTGTCCAGGCTCCAGTACCAGGAAATGGAATTCCTACAAAAAGCAAAAGTGCAACAAAAACTCCCTGACCAGCTTTTGCCTGAAGTTTTTCTCCTGCTTTTCCACCTTTTTGCAAAAAGAAGGTGCAGATTCCGCTGATAAAGCGTTTGTCTTGCCCCCATTCCAAAAAACGGCGGGCAAACATAAAAATAAAAGGAACTGGAATCATGTTTCCTACAATGCAGATTAAATAAGACTGAATAACTGGCAGCTGCATAGCCTGCGAAACTGGAATTGCTCCGCGAAGTTCAATCAGCGGAATCATAGAAATAAAAAATATCCACAAATAATTCTTAAGCATACGGGCATTATATATTTTTTCTTTACTGTATGAAATCCCATGTTATAATTATTACAAAGCGTTAATATCGAAGAGGTTTTTATGTTTAAAATGTTCAATAAATCTGTTTCAATTTTAGCTGTTTTATTTTTTGCCTTTACTATGACTTCCTGTTCCGGTCTTTTTGAATC
>JAILHD010000016.1 GCA_024696155.1 Treponema sp.
TGGTTAGGGTAGTTGCGTCCCGGAATCTTTTCGTAACTTACAAAATTGTAATTTTTATCTTCTGTGATTTTTCTAAGCGCCTCGTATTCTGTCTGAACCATCTTTTTTTTAAGGTAGACAAAACTCTTTTTAGCGCTTATAAGTTCAAGAAGTTCGCCTTCGCTCATTTCCAGAATTGGAGCAACGTCGTGAACAAAAGCTTCTTTTACCTTTTTATTGTCTCGCAGATTTCTAAGAGAAACACCAACGTGGTAGAAATTTGTCTGAACAGCAAGCGGAAATCCCGAACGGTCTACAATTGCACCTCTTTCTACGAGTTCTCTTGCCGGGTTAGATGCGCTTACAGGCTGCATGGCAAGTTTTCCATAACGGATTAAAACTGCCAGAATACAAAGTGCGCAGCAGGCAAAAAAGAAAACCGTCTGTTTTTTCTTGAAAAATTCATTCATAAAAAGATAAAAATTCCACCCAGTTTCTACTATATAATGAATTAGCGAAAAATTCCATTTATTCTAAACAAATTCTGTAATTTTCCGATATTGGATTTATGGAAATAATAAGTTTTGTTCAGGATAAACCGGCAGCCAGAAAAATTACTATTCCTTTGTTCTCTAAGCGTGAATCTTCAATTGATAGCGCATATTTTGGCATGAAGCCTTTTATGGGAGCAAATACTTTTTCAAAACGCCGCGAATTCTTTCCTACAGAATTAAAAACTTTTGCAATCAAACCCGTTACAGGTCCTTTTAATCCTCGTATTTTTTTGATGGAAACAGGCCGTGCGGTTTCTGAATTTGTTAGTCTTGTTTTTGAAAACTCTGCAAAAATCTCTTTTTTTGTATTATCCCTCATTATTTTTGTGATGATGATGATTGGCGGCTACCAGGCTTATAATTACTTTAATAATTTTACAGGCCCTCTACCAATTCAGGCATCTGATGAAATAAGTTTAGAAAAACTGGATCAGTTAATGAACGATTTTGCTCTGGAAGTTGCAGCGGATGTAGACGAAAGCGGCAAAATTGAAGGTGCGGCAATTCCTTTGCGTTCAAAGTATAGTTCGCCTGTAAGTTATCAGACTTATAAAGTTCAGAGCGGAGACACAATCGGAGGAATTGCAAGAAAGTTCAAACTTTCAAACGTTTCTACCCTTATTTCTGTAAATGATATCAGCAATGTTCGCCAGCTTTGTGCGGGTCAAAAACTTAAAATCCCAAGCATAGACGGAATTATTTACACTGTAAAAAGCGGTGATTCAATTAACGGCATTGTAGAAAAAAATAACATAAGTCTAAAACAGCTTCTGGATGTAAACGACCTTGAAAGTGAAGTTTTGACTGCAGGTCAGCAGCTCTTTTTGCCAGGCGCTTCTCTTGATCAGAAGACTCTTAAAACTGCAATGGGTGATCGTTTTATTATTCCTATTTCTGCCCGCTTCCGCTGGAGTTCTCCTTTTGGCTGGCGCGAAGATCCGATTGCCCATGTAAAATCCTTCCACACAGGAACAGATTTAGCTTGTCCTACAGGAACACCAATTCTTGCTTCTATGAGTGGAAAAGTTATTACAACAGGAATCAATCGCGTTTACGGAAACTATGTGATTATTGATCACGGAAACGGCTATCAGACTTTGTATGCGCATATGTCAAAAATCATTGCTTCTAAAGGTCAGTGGGTAAGTCAGGGAACAAGAATTGGTCTTGTTGGTTCTACAGGATATTCAACTGGCCCGCACCTGCATTTTACAGTTTATAAAAATGGAAAGATGGTGAACCCTATGCTGGTTCTAAAATAAACAGGAGGCAGAAATGAAAAAAGAGATTTGTAAAGACTGCGGAAAACTTATTGATTCTACATTTTTGTATTGCCCATGGTGTGGACATGCAAGAATCAGAAGAAATGAAAAAATTTCATCCAACCTGCGTTACCTTGAATTTTTACGCCAGCAGGAAGAAAACCGTAAGCGTCAGCTTAGACAGATGGAAAATCAGCTTAACGATTTAGAAAAGGAACTTTCTGTTTTAGTTTTAAGTGCGGAGATGCATAGATGATGAATAAAAAAACTACAAGCTTTGTTGCCGGCATTTTATTGTCGGCTTTTTCGGTTTTACCGCTGCCTTGTCTTTTTGCAAAAATTTCTTTTGAAAAAAGCGATATAAATCAAAATGATGAACTTTTATTCACTGTAAGCCAGAAG
>JAILHD010000022.1 GCA_024696155.1 Treponema sp.
CCTCGAAACCTTGCAAAATCGGTAACGGTTGAGTAAACCTCCGAAATTTGATATAGTATAAAAACTTCGGGCCATTAGCTCAGCGGTTAGAGCAGAGGACTCATAATCCTTTGGTCCTTGGTTCAAATCCAAGATGGCCCAGATTTGTTTTAGCATTTCCAAAAATGTGGAAATGCTTTTTTGTTTAACATCAGACATTGCTTGCCCGATAAATTCAGAGGATCTATGGAATTCAAATATTGTCGTATTCAGGGAAAAGAACTGGCAGCCAATACTCTTACCGGAAAAGGTGTTTTTAGCATGCTTCATCAAATGGCAGATGACGGTGTTATGATCGAAGAAGATATCGATCTTTTTAATGAAATAGAGTCCTGGTTTAAAGAAAACCTTCCTTTTCCTCCGCAGTGTAAACGTCAGGAAAAAGTAATATGTTATTTTAAGACAGAAAACAGCAAAATGATGCTAAAAATGATAAATCCGCTGCTTTGGCTTTTGGAACGTTATCATCACGCCTATTATGTAGTTTACACAAATTTTCCTGGAGAAATTGTTTACGAAGACGAATTTCAGATTGCTGTAAAAGTTGATGAAAATATCGTCATAGAAGACGTACAGGCAAGCTGGTCTCCAAAAGACTAAAAAATAATTGGTATTTTAGAAAATTCACCCCTATAATTAAAAAGGTTTTATTTTTAATTTTTGGTGGTGCTTATGAAAAACATTCAAAACAAATGGATAAGGGGTGCAATTCCAGCGCTTCTCCTTCATTGTAGTATTGGAACAGTTTACTGCTGGTCTATTTTTAGTCAGGAAATTGCAGATTACATCGGCTTTTCAAAAGGCGCAACAGAATGGGCCTTCAGCTTTGCAATTTTTTTTCTTGGCATGTCTGCTGCATTCCTTGGAAATCTTGTTGAAAAAAACATCCACAAGTCATCATTAATTGCAACAATCACTTTTGCACTTGGTATGGCTGGAACAGGTTTCTTTATTCAGTGGGGCGGTAATAACCGTGGAAACCCTATTAGTCTTATTGGAATTTATATCTGTTACGGATTTATTATGGGTATTGGTCTTGGAACCGGTTACCTTAGCCCTGTAAAAACCTTGATGCTCTGGTTTAAAGACAGAAAAGGGCTAGCCACAGGTCTTGCAGTTGCAGGTTTTGGCGCAGCTAAGGCTATTGCCTCTCCAATTATGCAGTCACTTCTTGGCGACAATCAGAACGGCGAAATTTTTAAAATGTTCTATATTCTTTCTGTTGTTTACTTTGTAATGATGTTCATTGGACATTTGATTCTTGCAAAACCTGCTGACTGGCATGAACCTCAGAAAAAATCAAAAGAAGAAGGCGTAATTGCAACTCTTAAAAACTCTTCTGTAATCAGTTATGTAGCAATCTGGCTCATGTTCTACATCAACATTACTTGTGGTCTTGCACTTATCAGCCAGGAAAAAATGATTATTAAATGCCTTGGCCTTGCAAGCGCTGTTGGAATTATTTCTACAGTTTCTGCCATTTTCAACGCAGGCGGACGACTCGGTTTTTCTGCATGGGCTGATTCTATGAAAGACCGCAACACCGTTTATAAAATTATTTTTATTCTTTCCATCATATTTACAGCTATAGTTTTCTTTACAAAAGGAATTGAAAACGGAGCAGGAAACATTATCCTTACAATTTTTGTTCTTGCTTTAATTTTTATTGTAAACGCAGGCTATGGCGGCGGATTCTCTAATATCCCTACTTTGCTTTCTGACCATTACGGCATGCACTCAATTTCTGCAATTCACGGAATTACTTTGAGCGCATGGGCATTTGCAGGTCTTACCGGAAACCAGATGGCAAACGCAATTGTTCAGAAAACCGGAGAGTTTGTAGAACTCCACGGCGTAAAAGTAAACCCTACCGGCTACCAGCACGTTCTGATTGTTACCGGCATTCTTTACATTGTAGCTCTGTGTCTTAGTGTATTCTTTGTAAAACCAACAAGCAAAGAATAGGAGGGAGAAGCCTCTCCCTGCGCCCGCACTTTGTTGCGGGCTACCCTCTCTGCGGGGGTGTGAAAACTTGCTGGCAAGTTATGTTTTATAGCAAAGCGTTAAAAAAATTGCGCTTAGCAATTTTTAGCTTTACTTATCTGCCCCCCGCAACGCCCCCCCCCGTTTTACTTTCCTAAAGTTTCCCTATATTCGCTTGGGGTAACTCCAAACTTCTGCTTAAAAAGCTTTGTAAAATAATTCTGATCGCTATAACCAACACCGGTACTTATTTCCTTAATGATAAGAGAAGGCTCTCCAAGAAGTTTTTTTGCTTTTTCCAAACGTAAAGAAGTAACGTAATTAATAAAGTTTTCGCCTTTTTCTTCCTTAAACAATCGGCTTAAGTGGTAAGGACTTACACCAAGCTCCTGTGCCAGCACCTCAAGCCCAAAATCTTCTGCAAGATGCTCTTCTATAAACTTACATGCCTTTTTAATAACCGGATTTTCGCTGCTGTTTTTAGATTCAGAAATTGCAATAAAACATTCCACAGCACGCGAAGAAAGATATGCTTCAAAATCTTCCTGCTCAGAAAATCTTGCAAGCGACGGAAAAATTGACTCAAAGGCATCGTTTTTGTAGGAGGCATCCACCTTAAGAACGGCATTTTTAATATTCAAAAGCGTTTCAAAAAGGCTGTTACGGATTTTATCCAAATCGGCGTAAGTTGCAAAAAGAGCCGCAATATATTCCGTACACAAAGATTTTACACTTGCAATGTCTTCTGCATAAAGTTTTGCAACTAAGACTTCAGAAAGTTTGCGGGCATTTTCAGCTTCAAATGCAGATGAAATCTGACTATTATAATAACTTACGCCACCGTGCGCCCCGCAAGAATTAATTGCAGAAATTGAATTGTTGTAAGCCGTGTGACTTGCAGAAATATCAGAAAATAAATTGCTGACACCAATTTTTACAGCAGAAGAAATACGCGTTGAAAGCAAAAGAAAAATCTCTTCCATAAGGGATTTAATTTCAAAATCTCTTTGAACATACAAAAAGATTACAACCTTGTTTTCCATCAGAGAGCCGATAATACATTTGCATTTGGAAGAAAAAACATCGCGAAGTTCATCGTAAATTTTCTGCCGTTTATTAAGAATCTTATTCGGAAATTCAACGGCACAAATATAATAAAGCGAATTTTCAATTCCAAAATACGAAAGATAATCAGAAAAATCGGTGGTTTTATTATTAAAAATGCACGAATAAATAAAATCACTTTCGACCATTGTTGAAACGGTGCTTAGTTTTTCGTGCAGTTCAATGTTGTCTGTAAGGTTCTGGTGCATGCTGTCTATAACGCTCATAGCATTTCGCACCGTCTGAACAATAAGATTGCGGTTTACAGGCTTTGTAAGATATTTGAAGGCACCAAGGTTCAGCGCCTGCTGGGCATACTGAAACTGGTTGTAGGCGCTTAAAATTATTACAATAATATTCGGATTAATCTGCTTGATAAGAGAAATTGTTTCAAGGCCATTTAAGCCCGGCATCTGAATATCCATAAAAACAATGTCGATTTTCTGATTACGCACAACTTCCAGAGCCTTTGAGCCGGAATTAGCCGTAAAAATCGACACTTCTTCCATAAAGTTTTTAGTCAGAATTATTTTTAGAGATTCAGTTTCCAGTTTTTCATCATCTGTAAGTAAAATCGAATACATTTTTAATTACCTTTTTATTCTGATAAAAAATACGCAGCCTTTACCACCCTCTGCCCTTGCCGCACATTCAGGATTATCGTCAATACTAAAGACCTCATCATATTTATAATACATTCTTAAGCGCGAAATTACATTAACCAGACCCGCAGAAACGTGCGCTTCTGAAGTATTTTCATCAGGTTCTTCCGCTTCATCCAAAATTATGCCTTCTCCACCCTTCGCTACTTCTTCAAAAAGCCTCTCTTTTACACCAGGTGCAAAACCACAGCCATTATCGCTGATTGTAATTTCTATGCATTCAGGCTTTCCCTTTACGGTGATTTTTATAAGTCCGTTTTCAGAAACATCTTTCAAACCATGCTTCATACAGTTTTCTACAAGCGGCTGAAGAATCATATTCGGCATCTTTGTTCCAAGAACCGTTTCATCAATGTCTTTTATAAAAGTAAACTTATTGTCAAAGCGAACTTTCATAATGTAAATGTAGTTGTCCAGCATTCCAAGTTCTTCTGCAATTGTAGCCTCGCTTCCGGGATGCTGAAGGTTATAACGCAAAAAATCAGAAACCTGTTCCAGATAGTCACAGGTTTTGTAAGCCTCTTCTATCATTGCAAGCTGGGCGCCGGAATTAAGTGTATTAAATAAAAAATGAGGCTTAATCTGTTCCTGAAGAGCTTTAAGGCGGGCTTCGGTATAAAGCGCACGAAGTTCAATTTCTTTTTCGCGCAGTTCATTTTCCTTCATGGCGCGTTCCCAGATTGTATCAATATATTCGCGGATACTTATAATCATTGCATCAAAAGCGCGGCAGATGTTTCCAATTTCGTCATTATCATTATTCTTAAAAAGAGGAACATCAAAATCACGCTCAGAAAGACGACGCGCTACATCAGAAATTTTTGCAAGCGGTTTTGTAATACTACGAATGCTTATGTACGGCAAAATCACCATAATCATAACAAGCCCGATCATTGCTATTACAAGTTTCTGGATAATTGATTTAATTCGAACCTTGTTGTAATTGTAGTTTTTTGCGTTTGTGGTAAAAAAAAGCATATCAAGATCGATGATTTTTTTTCGCAAATGAGAATAACAGTCCAGACTCTTGGCAAAATAGACTTCTGAACTAAGAATATTGTTTGCACGTCTTGCAGCAATTGCCTTCTGGCTCAAATCAAAAAAAGAAAAAGAAAGCTTTCTGATTATGTATTCCCGCTGAAAAAACTCGATTGTAGACGGATTTGCATGAAACTTTTGAACAGTTGCTTCTGCCTTTTCCTGTATTTTAAAGAATTTATCTACACTTCCAAAAGTGCGGTATTTTATGTACGACTCCATGGCCGTTTTTGTTTCTTCCAGTTCAAGAAGATAGGCATCTAAGTCTGCATTCGACTGGAACGATTCGCCAGTTTCTCCCATAATGTGCCCAAAAAGCGATGCCATAAAAAGAATTACAGCTACTGTAATCACAGAGTTTAAGATTACATAAAACATTATCTGATATCTGATAGAGCCACGTTTATAAAATCGGCCAAGTCTGCTAAATAAAATCATTACTTTCGGCCCCGCTTTAAAATGTCTATGCCTGCAACAATGTGCCTGCCTGCAATACCAGTGTTTTTGTAGTTAAAAATCTCTTCTACTGCACGCACACCAATTTCCAGAGAATTAATTACAATCAGTTCATTGATGATTTCTTTTTCATAGTATGCGCGGCTTTCTGCTCCCTCACTCAAACCAATGATTCCGCTTTTATTTGTCTGATTTATTTCTGTAATAGTCTGAGCCGCAAGAACTGTATTTTCTTCTGAAAGTGAAACAACAAAATCATATGGGGAGGCACCTGAAAGTCTCTGACGGAAAAGATCAAATTCAGAAGTATTTTTGTCTGCCGTAAGTCGCAAAGTTTCTATTTTAATATTTTTTTTTGCATCTGTGATTTTTAAAAGCTCATTCATCAACATAGAATAAGACTGATTTTTCTGAATATCTGAATACAAAATGCAGATATTTCCCTTGCCGCCTGTAAAAGAAACAATCTCATTTCCTATAATCCTTCCAAGCTCAGAAAAATTAATTCCAATAAAAGAAATCTGTGGAAGCTCTGGAACATACTGCCCCACTGCAACCAGAGGAATATTTGTATCATCATTATAAAGAGGCGCTGTTAAATTTGTTGTGCCTTCCGGAATAAAAGCAATAAGCCCGTCAGGTTCAACATAAGACGCGTAATCAAAAATCTTTTGAAAGTTGATATTGGAATTTAAGTTTTCTGGTACATAAAGTTCTATGGAACAGTTGTATTTTTGTGCTGTAGACTGTGCCCCTCTGTAAACCTGGCGTACAAAGGCTTCTGAACCTGGAGTTCCAGTTACCAAAATATTATATTTACGTTCTGTACTGCTGGTTCCGTAGTTTCCAGGACGTGTTGCAATATTCTGTGACTGCAAAACAATATAAAGTCCAAAGCTTGCAATAGAAATAAAAAGAAGAGCAGCAAAAACAATTCTAAGCACAACAGTTTTTTTCATAGAGATTTAAAATTATAAACCATAAATTACGTGTTGTAAAAAAATAAGCGTTAAAAAAAAAAGCGTGACCTTCAACGAAGGTCACGCAGTCTCCCTTTTTTGTTATAACTTCGCCTGACTAATGCGGACAAATCATATTATCTTGATTTGCGCTGCTTAGAAACAACGTCAAAGATTACAGCAAGCAGCAATACAAAACCTTTTACAGCCTGCTGCCAGTTAGAATCAACGCCAAGAATTGACATACCGTTGTTCAAAACGCCCATAAAGATAGCACCAATTACAGCACCACCTACAGTACCTGTTCCACCGTATGCCGAAGCACCACCAATAAAGCAGGAACCAATAGCGTCCATTTCGTAGCTCTGTCCGGCTGTAGGGGCAGCCGAATTAAAGCGTGCAATACAAACCAAAGCTGCTACTGCAGAAAGGAAGCCCATGTTGGTATAAGCAAACATCATTACGTTGTCTGTGTTGATACCAGATAGTTTTGCAGCCTTAACGTTACCACCAATTGCATAAAGGTAACGGCCAGGAACAGTGTTCTGAGTGTAGTAAGTGTAACATGCAATTACTACAGCAAGCAGAACCAAAACAGTTGGAATACCGTGGTGATGTCCCAAAAGCCATGAAACAACAAGAACAGCAACAGTGATGATTACAAGGCGTGCAATAAATGCAGCACGTGCTGGTACAGCATAACCTTTGTGTTCCTTGCGTTTGCGGCTGAAAATCTGGAAGAAAATCATTGCAACACAAATAAGGATTGCAACAATCATAGTTACTTTTAATGTAATTTCCTGAAGCTGTGCCTTAGCTGCAGTGTCAGAAAGTGCTTGTGTAGTCAAATCTGGAAGGAATACTTCTGGAATGTAACTAGAGAAAAGGTTCAAATACTTCTGAGGAAGAGGAGAAATTGTCATACCGTCCAAAACGATAAGAGCAACACCGCGCCACAAAAGCATACCAGAAAGAGTTGTGATGAACGGAGGAATATGAAGGTATGCAATAAAAGCACCATGCCATGCACCAATGGCAGTACCAATTACAAGGCTGATAAGGATTGAAAGATAAATATTGCAATGCAAATTTACAATCAACGTAGCGGCAATTGCACCAACAAGACAGATTACAGAACCAACAGACAAATCGATGTTACCACCAGTCAAAATACACAAAAGCATACCAGCAGCAAGAATCAAAACGTAAGAGTTCTGCAAAATGATGTTGTTTACGTTTGCAGGAACAAAAAGCGAACCGTTGTCAGTTGCACGAATAAAAATCTCGAACAAAATCATAACAGCGGCAAGGACTAGAAGCATAGTATTTTCTTTTAATACTTTGCGTAAGTTTATTGGCTCTTTTTTTATTAATGTATCACTCATTTTTTTATACTCCTATAAAATTATGCCTCGGCATACGTAGTAGTTTTTCCAGAATTTATGATTTGAGTCATAATCTTTTCCTGGGTTGCTTCGCTGGCAGACATTTCTGCAACCATTCTTCCTTCGTTCATAACGTAAATGCGATCGCTCATACCAAGAACTTCAGGCATTTCAGAAGAAATCATAATTACAGATTTACCCTGCGAAACCATCTGATTGATGATGCAGTAAATTTCATACTTGGCACCAACATCAATACCGCGGGTTGGTTCATCAAGAATCAGGATTTCAGGCTCGGCAAAAAGCCATTTACCAATCAGAACCTTCTGCTGGTTACCACCCGAAAGGTTTCCTACGTTTTCCATAACCGTTGCACACTTTGTATGCATTTCTGTTTTCTTTTCTTCGGCGTACTTCTTTTCCAGGTCAAAATCAATAGAAAGCTTTGGCGCAATCTTTTTAAGATTTGCAGAAGTTGTATTCTTTGCAATTGATTCTGTAAGAATAAGTCCGTTGCCCTTGCGGTCTTCTGTTACGTAAGCAATTCCGTGTTCAATGGCGCTCTTAACAGTTGGCAGTTCAACTTCTTTTCCGTTCAGGAAAATCTTTCCGTGAATATTTGCACCATAAGAATGACCAAAAATACTCATTGCAAGTTCAGTTCGACCGGCACCCATAAGGCCAGAAATACCAACAACCTCACCTTTTCGCACATTAAAGCTTACGTTGTCACAAACTTTTATTCCGTCAAATACAGGATGATCTACGCACCAGTCTTTAACTTCAAAGCAAACGTCGCCAATATTTGAAACACGTTTTGGAAAGCGGTCTGTAAGGCTGCGTCCAACCATTGCCGCAATAATTTTATTTTCATTAAACGGTTCTATTGCCTTATCCAGAGTTTTTACTACTGTACCATCGCGGATTACTGTAATTTTGTCTGCAACATAAGAAATCTCGTTTAATTTATGAGAAATAATAATCGAAGTCATACCCTGCTCGTTCTTAAGTTTGAGCAGTAAGTTTAAAAGTTTTTTAGCTTCTGTATCATTCAAAGAAGCTGTAGGCTCATCAAGAATCAAAAGTTTTACCTTTTTTCCGAGTGCCTTTGCAATTTCTACAAGCTGCTGCTTGCCCACTCCAATATCTTTTATAAGAGTGTGTGGATTTTCGTGCAATCCTACAATTTCAAGAAGTTCGCCAGCCTTTTTATAAGTGTCGTCCCAGTCAATTTTAGAAACTTTACCACGTTCGTTACCAAGGAACATGTTTTCTGCAATCGAAAGAAGAGGAACAAGTGCCAGCTCCTGGTGAATAATTACAATACCAAGTTTTTCGCTGTCTTTAATATTTTGAAATTTACAGATATTGCCGTCGTAAACAATATCTCCTTCATAAGTTCCAAACTGATAAATACCACTAAGAACATTCATCAAAGTTGATTTACCAGCTCCGTTTTCTCCACAAAGCGCATGAATTTCGCCTTCTGTAACTTCCAGATTTACGTTTTCCAGGGCAGTTACGGAGCCAAAGCGTTTTGTGATATTTTTCATTTCCAATAATGTTTTTGACAATTGGAGCCCCCTTTTTTTAATTCAAAAAAAGCCGCCCTCCTCATGTGAAGGCGAGCGGCTAAAATATGCAATCAGACGATTAGGAAGTCTGATCAGCAATACCACATAGATTAGTGAAGATCAGCTTCTTTGTAGTATCCTGAATCAATAAGGAGTTTTTTGTAGTTGCTCTTGTCACCGAATACTGGTTCACAAAGGAATGAAGGAATTACACCAGTTCCGTTGTCGTATGTCTGGCGGTCATTGATTGGAGGTGTTGTTCCCTTAGCAATAGCATCTACCATCTTTACAACCTGAGAAGCAAGAGTACGAGTATCTTTGAATACAGACATAGCCTGTGTTCCAGCAATCATATTCTTTACAGAAGGTTTATCGCAGTCCTGACCAGTTACGATTGGGAAGTTAGCAGCAGTATAACCAGCACCTACAAGAGCGTTAGTAATACCCTGTGCACAAGAGTCGTTAGAAGAATATACAGCGTCAAGTTTTGTACCTGTTGGGCCATATTTCTGAGAAGCAATCAAAGCTTCCATACGAGCCTGAGCTTTTTCTGTAGACCAGTTCTGTGTAGCACACTGAGCTTTAGCAGTCTGTCCTGAGCGGCAAACCAAAGAACCATTGTCAAGGTAAGGCTTAAGAACATCCATAGCACCACCAAAGAAGAAGTTGATGTTGTTATCATCAGGAGAACCTGTAAAGAATTCGATGTAAGCTGGATCTGAGCTTGAGCGGTTCTTAAGGTTGAGTTTGTCTACAAGGTAGTCACCCTGAATAGTACCAACTTTGTAGTTATCGAATGTTGCGTAGTATGTAACTGCGTCTGAGTTCATAATCATGCGGTCATAAGCAATAACCTGGATTCCAGCTTTCTTTGCTGTATCAAGTACACCTTTAAGAGCTGAACCATCAATAGAAGCGATTACAAGAATCTGATTTCCTTTTGTAATCATGTTTTCAATCTGCTGTGTCTGCAAAGCAATATCGTTGTTTGCATACTGAAGATCTACTTTGTAGCCAGCTTTTTCAAGCTCTTTCTTCATGTTTGAACCATCCTGGTTCCAGCGCTGAAGTGATTTTGTTGGCATAGCAACACCAACTTTTACGTTACCTTTGGCAGGTTTTGCGAATACAGCTCCACAAAGCATGAGAGCAGCCATCATAACTGATACGACTTTTTTCATATCATTCCCCCAATTTTGATTTTTTTAGTACCGACTTTTTTCTTAAGGTACTCTTAAATTATAAAATGGGATAGCGTGGTCGTGTTCGCTAAATTCTGTTTTTTTTTGCTTTGATTAGAAGAAATATGAAGCGCGTGAAGGTGCACGCACACCATGATTAGTAATTTTTTGCGCGGATTAGGTATTTTTTTGCAAATAAGACTTATAAAAATATTATTTTCTGGAACAATCTTCCATGTTATAATTTTTCCATGAAATCAATTTTAATAAACACAGTAAAGATTTCTGCCGCAGCAATACTTGCAATTTTTTGCGCACAGGCACTTAAGCTTGATTTTGCAGTTTCTGCGGGAATTGTTGCAATTCTTTCAGTTCAGCCAACCAAGAAGGAAACCCTCCGTACCGCTCTTGCCCGCCTTTTTGCCTTTGCAGCAGCACTTGTAATTTCAATAACACTTTTTAATCTTCTTGGTTTTAGCGTACCAGTGTTTTTTCTTTATCTTGGCATTTTTATTCTTATCTGCCAGTGGCGTGGTTGGATTTCTGCAATGGCCATGGATTCCGTGCTGATTTCACACTTTCTTTCCTTTGGAAAAACCGGAGTCGCCCAAATCACAAATGAGATTCTGCTATTTCTTATTGGAGTTGGATTTGGAATTTTTGTGAATATTTTTCTTCACAAAAAAACTAACTATATAGAAGAATTAAAATCAAAAACCGACAATCAGATAAAACTTGTTCTTTCCAGAATGGCTGACAGAATTCAAAATCCCTCCCTTCCGGATTACGACGGCAGCTGCTTTACTTTACTTAATCAAAGCATATTTACTGCCAAAAAGCAGGCCGAAGAAAATTTCAACAATCAGTTTTCCCATAAAGATACATTTGACTCCCGATACCTGGAAATGCGCGAAAATCAAACAAAAATTCTTTACGAAATGTACAAAGCTGCAAGTAAAATCCGAAGCATACCTTCCACCGCAAGCCTTCTTTCCGATTTTCTTGAAAAAGTTTCTGCAGAATATCACAAGGACAATGACGTAAAATCACTTTTGGAAGAACTGGTCCAAATCCATGAAAAAATGAAAACTCTTCCTCTGCCACAAAGCCGTTCAGAGTTCGAAGACCGGGCAAATCTTTTTATTCTGATGGAACGC
>JAILHD010000103.1 GCA_024696155.1 Treponema sp.
GCAGGAAACGACATTTCCATTCTTCTTGTTTCGGCTTACGACTGGACTCAAATTGAAGAAGATGCAAAACAGGCCGGCGTAAACGGCTTTATTTCAAAACCGCTTTTCCGTTCATCATTGTTTAAGAAAATCAGCGAAGTGCTCGAACTGGAAGAAAACATCACTTCTCAGGAAGAAAATAATTCTGACTTAAAAGACATGAACATTCTTGTTGTAGAAGACATGGACGTAAACTGGGAAGTTATTTCTACCCTTTTGCAGATGTACGGAATAAAAAGCCAGCGCGCAGAAAACGGAAAGGTTGCCGTGGATATGCTAAAATCTATTCAGCCGGCAGATTATGACGTTGTATTTATGGATATTCAGATGCCGGTTATGAACGGACTTGAAGCAACCCGCGAAATCCGTAAGCTTGAAAATCCTTATGCGGCAGGAATCCCGATTATTGCAATGACGGCCGATGCATTTTCCGAAAATGTTGCCGAATGTCTTGAAGCCGGAATGAACGGTCATATTGCAAAACCAATTGATATAAATAACGTAATAAAAGAGCTTAGAAAAATCCGCCAGGCCAAGCCTGATTTTACCAAGAGGGATGATTATGAAAAATAAACTAACAAAAATCGGGCATAAACTTTCGCTTTTACTTATTGTGGCAGCAAGTCTTTGTACGCTTGCTTCCTGCAAAAAAAAGAATTCCTCGCAGGCCTTTGTTCCAAGACTCGACACAAACACAAAATGCAAAATTGAAATTTCGGGGCGTTACCAGAACTTTGAAGCCCTGGAAGCCGAATTTGACCGCTTTAATGAGTTTTACCCGGACGTAGAACTTTCGTATACATATCTTGATAATTACAAGGTGACAATTTCAACCGCCCTGGCCGGTAAAAATGCGCCTGATATTTTCATGACATTTCCGTGGATGCTGGATAAAACAAATTATAATCCGCTCCTTGAAAATGCAGAAAACCTTGCAGACTCAAAAACCACAGGAATTGAACTTTCTGCCATAAACCAGAAGCTTTTATTTTATATGGATGACGGCTCAGTTCCCATGGTACCTGTTTTGTGTGCCGCAAACGGAATGCTTGTAAACGAAGATTTATTTAAAAAAGAAGGAATCCAGATTCCAAAAAACTATGAGCAGTTAATCGAAGCCTGCCAGAAGTTTAAGAATGCAGGTTATAAAAGCCCGATTCTTTCTGATAAATACGACAGTTCAATTATGGCTTCTTTGATTTATCCGTATTTTACAAAAGAAGTTATGAATAATTCAGCCGCAATTGAAAAATTGAATAAACTTGATCCATCTGCAGGCGAATACATGCGTCCGACTCTTGAATGGGTTGAAAACTTTAAAAAATATGGCTTTTTGGATTTAGATGAATGCAGCAAGATAAAAGACAAGTATTCCGCGGTAATTATGCGCTTTTTTGAAGGTGATGTTCCAATGATGCTTGCTTCTGCTGATGTAGCTTCCGGTACAAAAAAACGTGAATCCTTATCGGAAAACTTTACTAAAAATCCTTTTAAATATACCTTCCATTCAGTGCCGGTTATGGAAAACGGAGGCGCGATTCTGGAAGTTCCTTCGGTAGAATTTTCCGTAAACAAAAACAGTAAAAATCTTGAAATGACAAATGAATTCATGCGCTTTTTACTTAGAGCCGAAGAACTGAATAATATTGCAAAAATAAAACGGCTTATCACCTGCTCTACAGTTTATTCATTTGATGATGTTTACGCGCCGCTTGAAAATACAGAACATCTTTATCAGCTGGAAATTGGAATTTTAGATAATGTCTACATCCAGTTGCGTAGTGCCGCCTACAATGTTCTTTTAGAAAAAAAATCTATTGATGAGGCCGTTGCAAATTACGGAAAATATTAAGCCTTACATAAAGGTTACGCAGGAACCGCTTATCATTTTACTCTTGTAAAGCGCACCATCAACAAGCTTATAATTCTGAACAAATTCTGCACTTTCGCCCGAAGGAATAATTGTAGCCCCAATACTTGCAGTTACAGGATTTTCACCAAGCTCCGGAATAACAATGGTCTTAAGATTTTCTATAAAGCGTTTGATAATTGTTCTTGCAATCTTCTTGTCATGAACGGTAGGTGCATAGGCAGAAAATTCATCACCACCTAAGCGGAATACAATATCATTTTCACGGAAAGCCGCTTTTAGACAATTTGCAACACTTACAATAACCTGGTCGCCAATATCATGACCATAGGTATCATTGAAAGCTTTAAAATTGTCTATATCAATAAGAACAAAAAGTCCACCCTCGCCACGCTTTAAGCAATCTTCAACTTTAATTTCGCCGCACACACGGTTCAAAAGGCCTGTCATACGGTCAGTTTCAGAAAGTACAATCAGCTTTTCTTTTTCTTTGGCATCGCTTACAATTTTATCAATATTCATTACACCAAGAATTACTGTTTCATCACTAAGCTTCATATACTTAAATTCGTAAAAATGAACTTCACCGTTGTCTTTAATACGATAGTTAGAAGAATATTCATCGCTTTGAGTAAGTTTTTGTATTACAGTATCAAGGGCAATTGCCTTTATCATAAAGCCCTTATCTTCTGTATAAACACGTTCCTGAATATATTCTGCAAAGAAAATATCATATGAGGCAGGCTCTAAATCTACTTCTTTAAAAGCCTTAGGAACGTAATTGCTGAGTTTTATAGGCTTTATTGTTCTTTCTGTAAGATTTATACTTAAAACATTCGCATAATCACGGCTTAAAGCATTTACAATATTAAACTGCTCGTTAAGGCTTATTTCATTTCTTTTAATATCATCAATATCAACAAAAAGACCAACGAATGTCTGAGGCGTACCATCTGCATTGCGGATAACGTTTCCCGAAGCATGGAACCATCTATAGCCTCTGTCTTTTGTCAAAAGCTTATATTGAACATCGTACAAAGTCTTTCCTGTCCTGTCATTTACAGTATCATTAAAAGCCTTTAAAACATGTTCTTTATCATTTGGATGAATTTTTTCTAAGCAGGCTTCCATTGTATTTGGGAATTCACTCTCAGACATATATCCAATTAATTCACGGAAACTCTCTGTCCACTCACATTTTATTGCATTACCATTTTCATCAAACTCCAGATACCATGGCCCGGACTTCAAAACCGAATGAATGATATGCATTGCCTTTTGTTCTTTATCAAGTTTTTCGTAGGCAAGTTTTGTCTTGTGGCTGATCATTTTTTCCTGATCAATTTTTAATTTTGATACACTGCGAATAATAAGAACAACTGAGGCAAACAAAAGCAGGATTAAAGCAACTGTAAAGAAAACGTGAATTCTTGTATGCCTCATAAGTGAAGAAATACTTGAACTTACCTGTCCGTCAATTGCAGTTTCATAAACAAGGATTGTAAGAATCCATCCGGTATTTTGAACGGGAAGATAAAAAATATGTGCCGATTCATTTCCATAAGAAATTTCTGTAAAGCCAGAAAGTCCTTCTGCAAAATCATTTTGAAGTTTCTTTACTTTTTTAGCATCTTCTCCGCTGAATGTAAGCAAAGAAAACAGATTCTGTCCTTTAGGAAGGTTTCCGAATTCTGAATTAGTAAGACTTTCGCCATTTTTATAATAAAGGTTAAAATAAGTATCCATATTATCATGATGATAGGTCATTGAACGCATCATCTGAGCAATATTTATTTCTACAAAGCAGGACGTAATTTTTGAATTATTAAAATACACTCCAGAAACTGGAACTGCAAGGAAGAGATGTTTTTCGCCGCCGTAATTCAAAACCGTTGAATAAATTGGTTTTGTGATTTTTTCTGCCAAAAAAGGATATCGAGTCTTTCCAGAAAAGGTGCTGTGCGAAGTATAAACAAGTCCGTTTTCATCAACAAGAGCAACAACATCTGCACTGTAAAGTTTTCTCATGTTGCCAAGATAATTTCTTAGAGATTTTGGACTTTCCAAATCCTTTTGAGATATAACACTGAGCGCGTTATTTACGTAATTATATTTTTTTACAAGTTCATCGGAAATTAAAGTGGCACGATTTTTTGCAATTTCTTCGATATAAAAATGACTAAGTTTATCGATTGCATTATCGGTTTCGTATTTTGTAGTATAGGCTGTCTTTATAGACATAACCAGAAGAATAACTAAAATACAACTGATACCAATAGATGTAAGTATATGAATAACAAGTTTTGAAGATTTTTTCATTGCTTCCCCCATTATTCAATTAAACCATAAAGCGAGCGCAAAAGACCCGCTGCATCTTTCTGGTAAAAAACGGTTGTACTTTCTTCTGTTTTTTCGGGATACAAACTTCCCGGTAAAACTCCATCAGCAATTTTTACGGCAGTTGTAATTGTATCAAAACCAATTTTATAGCAGTCCTGTAAAGCAAGGGCGTAAATAACTCCATCACGAAGATACCTTATTGCACGCTCATCATGGTCCATTCCGACAATAATTACTTTTCCGGCTTTCCCTGCTTCTTCTACTGCACGTCCTGCTCCAACTGGATTACTCATATTACAGCAGATAATTCCGTCAAGCTCAGGATAGTTTTTAAGAAATTCTTTTGTAAAATTGTAAGCTTTTACATCGCTGTCTTCGTCGTATTTTACATCAACAAGTTCAATGCCTTCATATTTAGCAAAAACTTTTCTTGCTCCAAGTGCACGGTCTTCATGACAAGGAGCACCTTCATTTCCTACGAGCATTGCAATCTGACCTTTATAGTTCAAGGTTTTGCAAAGTGCTTCGGCAAGGTCTTCTCCGTCTTTAAAGTTATGGGTATTTCCAACGTAGGCAATTCTCTTACAGCCGTTTTCTTTACCAGAATCAGAACTTGAAAAAGTCATTACCTTATGCCCCTGGTCAATAATCTCGTTAATAACAGGAGTTACAATATCTACATCTGCAACATCAACACCAATAACGTCATATTCGTTTAAAGATGCGGCCTTTTTTATTCGTTTTACCTGGTCTTTGGCAGACATTTCTTCCGGGGCACGGTAATCATAAGTAATATGAATGCCCTTTGCTTCATACTGACGGACAGCATCTTCCATTCCAAGGGCTACTGCATCCCACCAGGCGTGAACAATTTTATATGTAAAGTAAAAATTATAATCAGTTTTCTGAGGTTTATATGAATCAAGCGAATCTTTATTAATTACATTGTAATTTGTAGAAAAGTCAAATTCTTTAAATTGTGAAGAGCCCTTATTTTCATCATTTTGATTTTTTGAGAGTTTAGATGAACAGCTTGATATTACAAGCACAAAGGCAAGAATGGTCAAGTTGAGCAAATGTTTATAAGTATATTTTTTTGACATATCTTGATTTCCAGCTATCTTTTATTTTTCCACAAAATTTTTTTAAATCTTTATAAGTGAAAAAACAAGAAAAACAGCCGGAAATACCATTGCAGATTTTAGCAGTATTTTAGCAGAGAAAGATTCTTTTAAAAATTATTGCTTTTCCATCAGCATTTCTGCGTCGGCACGTCCCTGTCGAGCTTCGAGAAATTATGAGATCAAATTACAGTCGTGAAGAACGTCAGAGAATTGTGGCAGAATACCTCCAGTCAGGAAAATCACAGACACTATTCGCTCCAGAATACGGCATTAAACCAAATACTTTGTCTGCATGGGTATCAAAATATAAAGCTGCACATGAATGTCAGTCTGCAAATGTCCATTTTGTAGAATTAAAATCAACATTCATAAAGGAAAAACAAAACATGATAATCCGTAAGGCTGGAATAGAGATTGAAATTTCTGGAAACAGTAATGCGGTAATTATCCGGGAAATCCTTGCAGCAATGGCTTCTTTATGAAAATAGATTTTGAAGGTGCAAGACTTTACGTAAGACCTGGTTCAACTGATCTGCGTAAAGGAGTTACAGGTCTTCTTGCAATTATTGAAAACGAAATGCATCTGGATGCTTTAAGCAATTCCGTATTCTTTTTCTGCAATAAGAGTCATAAACTGCTCAAGATTATATTCTGGAATAAGACAGGTTTCTGGCTTGCCCAGAAAAGGCTTGAGATGGCAACATGGTCATGGCCCAACACAAGTCAAGAAGCCCGGGAGAACCAGAAACAAATCCAAAAATCTTCCCCGCCAGAAATATGTAATAGACCTTTCTGAAGAAGAATATCTGTTCCAAAAGGCACATTTTCAAAACCTGCAAAATTAATAAAGCGGGTTTTCATATCCTGCTGGAAAGGAGTAAACTGTCGGCGTTCATAAAACTCACCGTAATTTGGCAAAAATGATTTAGCATAAAGGGCAAGGAGCTTTCCTCTGGAAATTGCAGTGGCACAGTTATAAATGCTCTCTGTAGAAAAAACAGGAATCCCCACAAAAATCAGGGCCTTCAGTTTAGTTGTTTCTTTGATAATATAAGCAAGTTGATTTTCTGCAGATTTTTGAAGAACCTGCTGAAAGAAAAGGTCTCCACAGGTATAGCCTGTAATAGAAAGTTCTGGAAAAACAATAATTGAAGCCCCGTTTTCAGCAGCTTCTGTGGCACTTTTTACAATTTCTTCCGAATTAAAAAGGCAATCTGCAACTTTCATCCGAGGACTGACACAAGCAGTTTTTATAAATCCATATGTCATATTTTCACCAACTTTGGGTATTATATCAAAAAAGAAATATTATTGCTGAGATTTTGTACAGCAGGGTTAAAATAATAAAAAACTCCCGCAATAAGAAAACTTACTGCAGGAGTATATACAATTTATTTAATTACTTTTTGGTCTGGTTCCAGTATTGGTTTCTGGAGAAACAGGCTTAATCTCTGGTTCTGCAACCATATGAAGCTTCTTTGCAATTTCCGGATAATGACGAATCTGATAAAGATCTGTATCCATGGCCATAACCTCTTTAATTTCATAGCCCTTGAGCATAGGTCTCTTGATTACAAACTT
>JAILHD010000138.1 GCA_024696155.1 Treponema sp.
TCTTCCAGAGTCTTCATAAACTCGTCGGCAAAAACCTTACAGATGCTGGTGCTGGCAACCGCCTGGGGAATGCGCTTAATCTTTTCAAGCGAGCTGTAAAAAGGAATGTAGTTTACCTCAGCTCCAATCAGAGTCAGCATGCGCTCCATTTCCTTCTGGTCGGCAAAGCTGACGGTGGTAGGCGCAAAAAGATTCACAAGATTAGGCACAGTCGGAAGCTTCTGCTTTTTCAAAATGTACTTGTTAATAGAAAGAAATGCAGCGTCAAAACCGCTGGCACAAACCTTACTTTTAAAGCCCTCGCAGTGAATCGGGATAAAAGTAGTGTTTGGATACTCTGCGCTCAAATCAGCGGCTATGGCATCAATGTCGTCACCGATAATTCCCGAAGCGCAGGAAGCGTAAATGAAGGCCAGCTTTGGATTATAGCGGGCAACAGCCTTTTGAGCCGCCTCCCTCAGTTTACTTTCTCCACCAAAAACAACGCTCTTCTGGTCAAGGTTTGTTGCAATGATGCGGGGATTTTTTATCAGCTTGATTCCACGGTGAGCCTGACCAACCCGGTACATATCAACGGCCATAATTGTACAGCCCAGGCAGCCCTGAGGCGAATGCGAAATAAAAACTGAATCCTCAAGGCTCATAAGGCAGGCCATAGAGTTAATCTGCTGGCACTGGAGGCCCTGAGAAAAAGACCTGTCTGCCCTTTTAAGACATTTTCCTGCAAATTTCTGCTGTGCTTCAAGACTTGATCCGCCAAAATCATTTACGCGGCCTTCAATGCTTTCCCGCACTCCCGAATACTGAACTGCCATAATTATCTCCTATTTACCAGTGAAATGTGATTATCCACGCTGTAAAAATATTTAGTAATCTTTTCCAGCGCTTCCTGCACAGAGCATTCCACATCAAAACTTGCAATAGCTTTGCGTTCCAGCTGCTTTGTCACGTTAAAACCGATTTTTGCCGCAACAACTGCACGAACATCTCCAATCACTTCAACTTTCCCAGACCCGCCGCCACAGCCGTTCCCATTTCCGTTACCGCAGCCAGATTTGCATCCTGCCTTTTCTGCACAGTCTACTGTCTGAGCTTCAGGAACTTCTTTATATTCACGTTTTTCTTCCAGCTCAAAGGTTCCCTCATCCGAAACAGCAAAAATCAAAAAACTCTCCGCTGCCCCAAAATGAAGGTCCACATTCACGCCGTCCGAACTAGCCACTGCAATTTTGTAAGCCATCTATTAATATGCCTCTTAAAAAATATAAACCTACAAGGTAGGTAGGTATAATATACAGTTTATTACCTACTAATGCAATAGGGAAATAAAAAAACAGTTAAAAAAAATTGACACTTATAAGTAATCTAATTATGATACCCACAGAAAAAAGAGGAATAATTGTATGAAGCAGATGACAATTGCGTATGCCGTAAAAGAAGGCTTGTATCTTAATTTGACAAACCGCTGTCCTTGCGCCTGCACATTTTGTATTCGTAACGAAGGCGACGGAGTTTACGGAAGTAATCCCTTGTGGCTTGAACATGAACCTTCTTTTGAAGAGGTTAGGGCTGCGCTGGAAGCTGCTGATTACAAAAAATACAATGAGGTTATTTTCTGCGGATACGGTGAGCCGACTGAAGCTCTTGATGTGCTTTTAAAGACTGCCCGCTATATTAAGGCAAATAGCAGTGTGCGAGTTCGCCTGAACACCAACGGAATGGGAAACCTTATTCACTCAAAAGATATTACGCCATTTTTTGAAGGCATAATTGATGCGGTTTCCATCAGCTTGAATACCAGTAACGCTGAAACTTATCTGGAAACTGTCCGCCCTCGCTTTAAGGAAAAGGCATTTCCTGCTCTGCTGGAATTTGCCCGTCTTGTAAAAGAGCATGTTCCATCTGTTACCATGACAACAGTTTCTACAACAATCACCCATGAAGATGAAGCTGAATGTCAGAAAATCTGCGACCAGCTTGGCGTAAAATACAGAATCAGACAATTTGACGGTCAGAACAGTCAGAATAAGACTGCGTAGTAAGTTAAATAAAGAAGGGCGAGCCGTTTTGGTTCGCCCTTCTTTTTAGTTAAATCTCTGAACAGCTACCGAATAGATATCTTCGATCAGTTTGATACCACCGCGGTAACCAACATAGGAAGTGTCCATTACGACGCGATCCTGGAATGGCCATGCAACATTAAGGAAGTTTCCTTTAAGTTCTCCGGTGATTTCCTTATCGTAGTAGCTTCCCAAAACCAGAGGATATCCGTGGTAATCGTGCTTTTTGATTTCTTCGTGAATAAGATAGCTG
>JAILHD010000148.1 GCA_024696155.1 Treponema sp.
CCGATACCATTCTTTGCAGCAGTTGCAACGAACTTTTCTACTACATCATCAGCATAGTGCTTGTAACCAAGAAGGTTCTGAGCACGAAGAAGCATCATGATTTTGTTGTTTGGAAGAGCTGCATGAAGCTTTCTGAGGCGCTCCCATGGATCTTCGTTCAAGAAGCGGATACAAGAGTCATAAGTTGCTCCACCCCAACCTTCAATATATTTATAACCAACTTTATCAAGTTTATCGCAGATTGGCAGCATATCAGCTGTTGTCATACGAGTTGCGTGAAGACTCTGATGAGCATCACGGATTGCAAGTTCAGAAATTCCTACTTTAGCCATATTTATTGTTCCCCTTTAATTAGACAGATTGTTTTTCACGGATAGCGGCAGCTATTGCAGCAATAATTGCACCGTCATTACCCGCAGCCGCACTTGCAGCCGGAGCAGCATTATTAGTTGGTTCTGCAGTTTTATCAAGTTTAAATGCATGTACAACAGTCTTAAGCACTGTCATGCAGATAATCAAAATGATAATAAAACTGAAGACAACACACATTCCAAGCAGTGTCAAAAGTCCACCTTGACCTAGCATTTCTGTAATTGTCATAAAAAGTTACTCCTAAAAAAAATCGAAAAATTGACCCGATTTTAATACGCAAAATTATATTGGAATATTATTTTTTTTTAAAGTAGCAAGTGGCAAAGTCTCAGGTTGTATGATATATTTTTTTATATGAATTATCTTTTCTGGGCATTATTATCAATTTTTATACTCACAGTGTTTTTTTACGCTTTTTTCTATATAAAGGGCAAAGCTTGTCCAAGAGATGTTTTTAAACTTCTTGTAATTCCTTTTGCAGCCGCTTTATTGATTAAAGTCCTTGCACTTAGAATTCCAGATTCTTTTAATGTAATACAGATTTCAGCCATTTCTTTTGTACTTTTAGAAAGTTTTCTTATTCTTCAGACTCTTTTCTTAAAAAACAACAACAGGATTATAGAAATTGCATCTTATGTTTGTGCAGTAATGGCAATAGAAGTCTGGAATAATATTTTCTTTTCTGTAATTTATTTAGTACGCATTCCAGACTGGTTTAAAACGCTCATTATAGTTGATTTATTTGCAGGCTTTATTGCATTCAGCCTTATTACCCGCCCGCGAGTACTTAAAGTTTATGTTTTTTATTTGATTTCTTTTATTGTAACAGGATTGATTTTATACGCAGCTCTTGCCGAACTGATTTTTAGAAAACAGCTTTTTGGCATTCCGCTTTTTATTGGCACGCTTCTGCTCCTTCTGGACATACTATGTTATTCAGCACGTCCAAAATGGGCACGTAAAAAGCATTCAGATTTTGCAATGAACCTTACACTTGTGGCAGCAGAAGCCTTAATTTCTGGAGCCACATTGATTATGCTTTTTTAGTAAAGCACATAAATCTTATTTGCAAGGAGTTTTCCTGTAAGAACGCCTTTTTTAGCCTTAAAGGAAACTCCATGAGCTTTATCAATGTAAACGCCGTCTGGCAAAGACGTAGAAGCCTTAAATTTTGCATCATCACCGCTATTAATAATAACTACCCCTTTTTTACCGCGCTCAATGCACAAAATCTTTGTTCCACCGTCAGCATCAGCATTAAAAAGATTTTCATCTTCGCCACGCATTTCTGTACGGAATTTATTTACGGCTGCAACTTCAGGATTTTTGAATTCATCATTTCCTGCATCTCCAATCTTAGAAACACCAGGAAACTGAACTCCCTCCGCGCCCTTAGGCCTGTTAAAAAACAAAGGAGTACCTTCCTTTCGCGCCGCAATCACAGCCCATCCCTCACGCAGCTGTGCATTCGTAAGTTTTGCACTCTCACCCTGATTTGCATATGTATCGTGAGACTCCACCCATGTAACAAGGCGCTCACCTCCAGCCTCATTGCGCCAGTTTTTAAGATGCTTAGCACTTACACTTCCGCTCTTAATCTGACTGCGAACAGTTGCACCGTAATGACTTGCAGTAACTGCAATATACTTTGCATAATCTTTTTCGCGGGTATTTTCAGCCTGCAAAACCTCGCCGTACAAAAATAAATTATCTGCATTATGGAGGCTAACCCCCTTTACAGCTTCGCGCCCGGTAAACACAGGCCAGAAGTTATTTTTTTCTGCCGCAGGATCAAGCGGATCATCAGGAAGCCCGATATGCTTAGAAGTATCAAATCTAAAACCGTCTGCCCCGCAATCAATAGTATCGTTCATAAAAGCCATAAAATATGACTGAAAAAGCGGATTTTCAGTATTTACATCAGGAAGTCCACCCATAGAATGAGTTGTGCTTTGAAGACGGTTTGCAAAACTTTTTACCGACTGAGAACTGTTTGCATGATAAAGTTTTTCAATTCCACCGCACGCCTTTACAAAATCAGCGCTCAAAGCATCTTTTTGCGGCGTAGTATGATTCGGCACAACATCTACAATCACACCAATTCCAAGACGTTCTGCAGCTGCACACATACTCTCAAATTCCGAACGGGTACCAAGCTGATAGTTTCCAATCTTCCAGTCAGTCGGCTGATAGTGATAATACCATTTTCCACCACCATTACGCCCAAAAATCTCAAGTCCACCATTTTCGCCAACAAGACAGGTATTAATCGGCGAAGTCTGAACCGCAGTAAAACCAGCAGCCGCAATTTCAGGAAGCTTCTGCTCAATCGTCTTAAAAGACCAGCACCAGCAGTGCAAAATCGCACCATCCTTAATTTTCTGCTTTGGAACACCACAAACAACGCCTGCATTAGTAATGATGATTAATAAAAGTGCCTTCAAAGTTTTTTTCATTTTAATCCCCCGCATCCATGCCTTACTTTTTATAAATATTAAAACCAAGCGGTCTTATCTTAACATTAACACGACCAACTTTACCCGCGTTAAGGGCACTTTCAACCACTTCCCCCGAAAGAACATCAATTACAGTTGAATATCCTTCCACAGTAGTTTCAAAGTCAGTTTTACGCGCATTAAAAATTATACAAAAATCACAGGTTTTATAACTTACAACACCTTCTTCAAGAACAACAGCTTCCGCCTCAAGATTTGCCCCAAATGCTTCTGGATTATTGTGACGCAACGCAAAAAGGCCTTTATATGCCTTAAAAACATCAGAAAACTTTTCTTTAAATGAAAAATCAACACCGTTTATTTCATCATTAGAAATATAACTGTTTTCATCACCCTGCTTTGTGCGCATAAACTCCTGGCCGCCGTTTATAAAAGGAACGCCCTGAGCAAGAATCACAAACGCTGCACTCAAAATATCCTGTTTTTTTACAATTTCAAGCCCATCGGTTCCAATTGCATTAAACAAATCACCACGAAACTCAGTTTTATCAAGATAAGAAATTGCAAGTTTATCAAAAAGAGTATAATTGTCGTGACATTCCACATAATTTATTGTATGACACGGATTTTCTGTAAAGCCGTTATTTTTCTTAAGTGAACCTGTAAGGCCTGAACAAATTCCCTTATCATTATAAACACCCTGAACTTGTCCCTGCTTAAAGCCGCAGAATTCAGCGCCTTTTATTGCATCCCGGAAGCCGTCATTAAAACAGGCAATACCCTTTGCTTCATCAATAACTTCTTTTGTACAAGAATTTTTTACGCCGCATTCACCACCACACCAGGGCTCGCCATAAACAAGAACATTCGGATCGATTTTTTTAAGTTCAGCATAAATCTCTTTCATTGTCTCAGCTTCAAAAACGCCCATCAAATCAAAACGAAAACCATTAATATGAAAATTCTTCATCCAGTGACGGAGTGAATCCAGAATAAACTCACGCACAACCTTGTGATTTGAAGCAATCTCATTCCCGCAGCCAGAGCCATTATAATATTCTATTTTTTTACCTGCTTTTTTTAGACGGTAAAAATAACCAGGGACTGTCATATCATAAATAGAGTATTTTCCAGTGCCGCTTGTGTGGTTGTAAACCACATCCATATTTACGGCAATTCCGTTATCGTGAAACGCCTGAATCATAGCACGCATTTCGCAAACAGCCTGTGCACCATTTTCGTACCCGCTAGTTACGTATCGGCCTTCCGGAACATTGTAATTGTACGGATCATATCCCCAGTTGTAGGAAGGATCTGCGTTGGTGGAGGCATAATCAAAGCTTGGAAGAATCTGTACGTGAGTCACCCCAAGTTCTTTTAAGTGCTCTATAAGTTTTTTATGGTCTGCAATTTCTAAAAACTTTCCTGTACTGTCTTTCACAAAAGAGCGCGACCAGTCACGTATATGCATTTCATAAATTGTTGCATCAGTGTAAGTTTTTGTCTGTGTACCGTTTTCACCAAACGGATTATAGTAATTCTTATCAAAACCTACAGGTAAAGCCTTATTTTCTAAATTAATATCGCAAAGTTCAGAAGCAATGGAATCTGGAGATGCACACTTTGCCCAGATATCGCATACTTCGTATTCTTCATCCTTAAAAGTAAAGCGATATTTATAATACATATTCTGCTTTACAAAAGCTTCTGCAGCACAGGAAGAAAGAGACCATACACCACCGCCAGCGTTTTCCATCTCGCATTCAGCGTCTGCACTGCCGTTTTTTACAGCACTAAAATCCTTATAGAATAAAACGGAAACCTTTGTTGCAAAAGGAGACCAGGTTGCAAATCCACCGTTTATAAATCCCAGCTTAGAAATATCAACATCTTCAAATTTTGAATAATCCTGAATCATGATAACCATCCGTAAAAATTAGTTTATCGCTAAAGTTGTAATACTAAGAATACACCATATCACTTCAGAATGCAAATAAAATTAATTCATTTCGTCAGATGCTGTTTTTTTAATGTCGCTATTAAAAATAATATTAAGAACACGTGCAAGTTTATCAGAAGATACCGGCTTAGAAATAAAGGCATCCATACCGCAATCAAAAGCTTTTTTCTTGTCATCCGGGAATGCATTTGCAGAAAGTGCAACAATAGGAATCTTACTCAGACTTTCATTTGGGAACGAACGGATAATTCTTGTAGCTTCATAGCCATCCATAATAGGCATCTGAATATCCATAAGAATAAGATCATAGTAACCGTCGCCGGCAAGATTTACCATATCAACCGCAAATGAACCATCCTTTGCTTCTTCTACAATACAACCTGCAGCTTCAAGCATATCTTTTACAATCTCACGGTTAAGACCGTTATCTTCCGCCACAAGAATGCGCTTTCCGCTGATACGGATTTCTTCATCAGGAACTTCTTCCGCAATTTCTGTAAGGGTCTGAAGCATAAGCGGAATAGAAATAAATACTTCTGTTCCTTTTCCTTCTTCGCTGGTAAGTTCAATTTTACCGTTCATCATCTGAATAAGTTTTCTGGAAATTGAAAGTCCCAGTCCTATTCCAGAAATTTCAGTTTTTCCGGCAACCCGTTCGCGCTCAAAAGGTTCAAAAATTCTTTCAATAAAGTCTTTACTAATTCCGCAGCCTTCATCTTTAATTCTGATTTCTGTTTTTGCAATACCGTGCTCATCATCAATTTCAGGCTGTTTTACAGAAAGAAGGATTTTACCGCCTTCATTAGAATACTGAACTGCATTTAAAAGAACATTCTGCAAAACCTGAGTAAGTTTTACCTTATCGCAGATAATCTTATCTTCCCAAACTTCAGAATAATCAAGCTGAAAATCAATATGCTTTTCTATCATCTTATTTTCAAGAACATCTGCAACATCGTTGATAATCTGCTGAATCGAACATTCTGTTTCCAAAAGCTGTGTAGCTCCCATTTCAATTCTGGACATTTCCAGAACACCGTCTATAAGCTCCAGAAGATGATTACTTGCAATATTGATTTTTTCAAAGCAGTCCATCAGTTTTTTACGGTTATCACAATTCTGACGCGCAATTTCTGAATAGCCGATAATCGCATTCATTGGAGTACGAATATCATGCGAAACATTTGAAAGAAATTCAGATTTTATAAGATTTGCTTCGTCCACCTTTCGCATGGTAGAAATAATTCGTTTTTGCTGCTCTTCATAATTATGCGCAGAAAACTTATAAAACAAACCAACAGCCATTGTAACGCTGAAAAGTGCCACCAGCATATCAACAATGGCAGAAAACTGATCAGGCATTGGTGTAAGATATTCAGGATGCAGATATCCTGCAAAAATAGTCGTAACAGTTACAATAAGATTGATAATAAAAACAATTACACAGGCTTTTCCACGCAAAAGTAAAAGCGTAGAAACAAGGCCCAGTGCCATCCAAAGCGGCATACCGCTGTTCATACCGTCCGAATTAAAATATAAAATAGGAAAACAAAAGTCATGAACAAAGAAAATCAGAATCATTGATGCCAGCGAAGTCTTATTAAACTTAGCTGAAATTAAAAAACATAACGAAGCAACTATGAAAATAACCCCAGAAAAAAGGATTGCCTGTAAAGAAAATCCCAAAAGCAGGTCAGTAATAGTTGTTATCAATCCAATAGAAAGAACAACAAGCGAAAGCAGATTAAAAATCTTTCTTAAAATTGAATAATTATCTTTGAGAATTAACTTCTTAAACAGAGTAACAAGATTCAAATTCTATTCCTTTTAAAATATTTTTCCAAATTAAAATAATTATAGGGCATATAACACGATTTTGCAAAAAAAATCCTTATCTTAAGAAAATATAACAAAATGAAATCAACAAATCTAATTGACAATAATAGCGCTACAATTTATATTTCTTTTGCTAGTTGTTTATAAACACTTTTATTTTTTTTGGGGTATTTGTATGTCTTTTTTCAGTTCCGAATCAGAATTTTCTGAATTAGAGATGTCTTTGTCTTATGACGATGATTTTTCAGATTATGATGATAACTTTGAAGATGATTTTGATGAAGATGACGGCGAATCAGACGAATCTTTAGACGAATTCGATGATGATGCTGATCTTTACTATGACGATGTTTTCAAAGAGGAAGACGACATGGATGAGCCATACGACGATGTTGAACCAGAAGACGGATATTCAAACTATCGTCCAGATGCTTCAGACGAACTTCTTAACGACGATTTAGATTTCTAAAATTACATTCTGAATTATAAAAAAGGCTGTCATTCAGACAGCCTTTTTATTTTCCTATTCAAGTTCTATTTTTTCGCCAGCGTGCCACAATTTTTCCAAATCGTAGAATTCACGGGCAGAAGCCGACATAAGATGTACAACAATCGGACCTAAGTCAATAAGGTTCCAGTCATCTCCGTCAGGGCTCTTTTTATTTGTAAGATGGATTTCAAGATCATTATCTTTAATATAATTCTTTACATCCTTAAAAAGTCCCTGCCAGTGAGTAGAACTATTTACTGTTACGATCACAAAATAATCAGTCCAGCTGTTTAATTCACTGATGTTCAAAAGAACAACATCTTTTCCTTTGCCATCTTCCATCAACTTTGCAATTTCAATTGCTTTTTCGCGTAATGTTTTCATCCAAATTACTCCAGTAAATCCCAGTTTAATAAAATTATTTGCGGCGTTTTATAACGTACTGACCGTTAAAGTCACGTCCCAAAATAATTGTAAAGTCAACATCAGAAGAATGAGCGGTAGTTTCTGCATTCTCTGAATCGGCTTTAATAATATTATCACAATGAATAAAATCTCCGATTGCCTTTGCAGCCTCAGCATTACCAAGTCTGTCAATAATTACAGTTTCTTCATAATCATTGCGGTCTGCATTAATAGCACTTAAAACATCATAACTTGCATTCTGGAACAAAATAGAAGTATTTCTTGCAAGTCCCTGAGTTGTAGTACCATTCTGAATTTCAAGCACGTAAACACGGCTGTTATAAGTTCCTTCCGAAGAAACCAGCATGTTAGAAACCTGACGTACATTGTTTCGAACGTTTTCGCCGTTGTTAAGTGGGAACAAAAGGCTCTGACCATCAACATTACGGAACGAACCAGTAATTGTCTGACGGATAATTGACTCTGAATCTACATCAGAAATCAGCTTAAAGAGTCTTTCTTCCTCATCAGACTTCAGATTTGTTCTAAAGCAATTTGCATAACTCTTAAAATTATCACCGTCAAAAAGCACAAATCTTTTATCACTTAATGCAGTAATAAACGCCGTCATAGTATTCTGATAGCGGTCCTGCAAATCAGTTTCATCTTCATCAGAAAGCTTATAATGAAGATAAGTAAGAATTTTATCTCCGTCAAGATTAACCGCACCAGACGGCAACAAATACAAAGTTCCGTCTTCAGAAGTGTAATCAATAGGCTCAGAAATAAAAACGCGCAAACCGCCAAAATAATCAGTCAGCTTTGCAAAATTTTCCATACTAATAATAGTATAAAAAGGAATCTGAATACCTAGCAATTTACGAACTTCTTCCCGGTAACTTTCAATTCCCCGCTCTTCGTAAACCCTTTTAATCTGGTCTGTACGGTTCAAACTGGAAAAAATAGAACCAGTATAGCCAGGAATATTAATCAAAGCCGCTTTCTGCGAAGAAGGATAATAAATCAATACGCTGGAAAACAAAAGTGATTCATCAGTATCTTCTACACCAATCAAAAGTTGAATCTTCTGATCACGGTCTAGAGTTTCCTGAACAACATCAGTATGAAGAGAAACAGAAAAAATAACAGCCGCAGCTGCCATAATAAGCAAAATCAAAAGAATAAAAACAATTCCTTTCTGCTCATCTCTAAATTTTCTCATTACTCTACTCCCTCCACTTTATATTCTTCAAGAAGGTCTTCTGTACCAGGAAAAACCATATAGCCTTTTTTAACAAGGTAATCATAATTTTCTTTTAAAACAGAATAAAACATTCCGTCAAATGAATAAGAGAATTTTTGTTCTATATATTTTTCAGTAGCCTGCGGACGTCCTGGTTCAATTTTATCTGCAATAAAAAGAGCCTTGCTTAAATCACACATCCCGCTTTTTCCAGAAGTATGATTTGCAACTGCCTCCAGAATATCGTCATCCCTGATTCCAAAGTTAAGATTCATCAAAACAGCGGCAGCACGTCCATGCAAAAGCGACGGTTTATTTCTTTCAAAATCAATAATATCATTACCGTCTTTTGCAGCAAGAAAAAGAAGTTCATCAATAGGAAAGTCTTTACACATATCATGACCAATTCCCGCAAGATAACCTTTCTCTGCATCTAAAGAATAAAAACGGCATATTCTGGCGCACATTTCAGCAACGCGCACCGAATGTTCATATCTAGTTTTCTTTACAGAGCGTTCTGTAAACTCTCTGATTTTTTCTGTTACTTCAACATACCTATCCATAGTTTTATCTGTACAACTTAGCTTCTTCTATATATTCATAGACAGCTTTAGGAATCAAATATTTAAAACTTTTACCAGATGCAATTCTTGCCCGAATCTCTGTAGAAGAAACGGTCAAAATAGGAATATCCAGAAATTTATGAGGATACGGAAATTTTTTAGGATCAAAGCTAGCCCTAAAGTCACCAAGATAATTACCAGTAGGATTATTTTTTATATTTGTTACTGGCATACTCGAATTTCCAGCTCTTATAGAGTTACCGTAAAAATCCGGATAGCGTGGAACAACAATCAAATCAGCCTTATCAGCAATTACCTCAGGAGATTTCCATTTAGAAAATTCGGCTGCAATTTCTTCACCCATCAAAAGTGCAGGTTTTCCTCCCAGAACATCCTTATATTTTTCTATTATATATTCCAGAGTATCAACAGTGTAAGAAATTCCACCGCGGTCAACCTCGCAGGTTTCCAGCTCAAACTTTCCATCCCCCACAGCGTCACAGAAACGTCTTACAATTTCAACACGCTGCTCAGTGGTTATCTTAGCCGTAATTTCCTTATGAGGCGGCTTAAAAGTTGGAATAAAAAGCACTTTGTCATAATGCAACTCGCGGATAATTACATCCGCAAGCATTGCGTGCCCAATATGAAGAGGATTAAAACTTCCGCCAAGAATTGCAAGTTTCATCAATAAAATTCTCTAAAACTATCTTCTAGTTTTCACTTCCCGGATACTGAACATTTTCATCATCATCTTCAAAGCCAGCTCTGGCTTCCATGAATGATGAACCAAAAGATTTCTCATCTTTATTTTCAATGTTATCCGTTCTTTTTTCAAGTCTATCTATAAGAGAAATTATATGAAGTTTAGCATCTTTCATGCCATTTCCTGTAAGAACACTAATCGGAACAACAGTAGTATCTGGTTCTGCAGCATGAATCTTATCTGCAAGTTCTACTGCACGCTGATGAGCACCTGGAATATCAACCTTATTGCACAAAACAATACGAGGTTTTTCCATCAAAATATCAGAATAATTTGCAAGCTCAGAACAGAGTGTATCGTATGCAGACAGATAATTATCGTCAGAACAGTCAATCATAAAGATAAGACATGAAGTTCTTGTAATATGCTTAAGGAATGTATCTCCAAGGCCAAGACCTTCTGAAGCACCTTCAATAATTCCAGGGATATCGGCGATTACAATATCGTTTTCATCATCAACACGAAGTACACCAAGATTTGGAATAATAGTAGTAAAAGGATAAGGCGCAATCTTAGGGCGGGCATTTGTAAATGCAGTCAAAAGAGAAGATTTTCCAGCATTAGGAAATCCTACAAGACCAGCATCAGCCATAATACTAAGTTCAAGCTTTAAAAAGCGGGTTTCACCACGCTGACCAGGATTAGCATGCTTAGGAGCCTGATTTGTAGAAGATTTAAAATGAACGTTTCCCCAACCGCCGTTACCGCCTTTAAGGAAAACAAAAGTTTCGTTTTCTTCTTTTCCAGTAAAATCGTAAATAAACTCGCCGGTTTCAGAATCGCGGATAGTTGTTCCAGGAGGAACAGGAATAACACAGTCTTCACCGTCAGCACCAAAGCGGTTCCAGCCCTGACCGTCTCCGCCGTTTTTTGCCTTAAAACAATGCTTGTGGCGCAGCTTAGAAAGAGTTCGCATATTCTTTTTTACAGTAAAAATTACATCTCCGCCCTTACCGCCGTCTCCACCATTAGGACCGCCGTGCGGAATATATTTTTCGCGGCGAAAAGCAACACAACCGTTACCGCCGTTACCAGAGCGAACTTCAATCAGCGCCTCATCAGCAAAATTAATCATAAAAACACACCTAAAAATAAAAACAAAAAAAGCCCGGCAACACAAACACCGGGCTCTTCAAACATATTTATGTAAACTACTCAGCAGCTTTTACAGAAACGTATTTGTGATTCATACGCTCGTGGTAAACAACAGTACCGTCAGCAACTGCGAACAAGCTGTCGTTTCCTGCTTTCTTTACATTGTTGCCAGGATAGATTTTTGTTCCACGCTGAGTCAAGATAATTGAACCAGCTGTTACAAATTCACCTGCATATTTTTTAACACCCAAGCTTTTTGGATTTGAATCGCGGCCGTTTTTTGCACCGCTTCCGCCTCTAGTTCTTCCCATTGTAGTCTCCTTTAATTATGCAATAACAATGTCTTCAACACGTACTTTTGTATACTGCTGTCTGTGACCGATTGTACGGTGATAGTCTTTCTTTGATTTGTATTTGAATACCAAAACTTTCTTGTCGCGGAAAGAATCTTCAACAACAACCTTTACTTTTGCACCTTTTACGTAAGGAGCGCCAACACTGATTTTGTCACCGTCGCTTACCAAAAGAACTGTATCAATGTCAAGTTTTGCACCTTTTTCAGCATCAAGCTTATCTACTGTAAGCACAACACCTTTCTCTGCTTTGTACTGCTTTCCTTTAAATTCAATAGTTGCGTACATAAAATACCTCAATTAATGATTACAAATTATTCATCGATTGCAGAGGATCTGAGGAAACATAAATCCGTCAATACAACGACTGGCATAAACAAGCAATTAAGCAGCATAAAACGGGGATTAAACGCCGACAAAACTTCTATGTTCATGTGTAGCAAAAATATTATCAAAAATACCATGTTTATTCAAGACTTTATAACAACTTGGGACTGAATTTGTAGAATTTTTCTTCTACTGAATAAAATAAATTTGCGTTATATATTTTTTTTACCTTACACTTCTTAAGTAAGGAGCTTACTATGAAAAAATTATTAGTTTTCTTAGGTTTAATTGTTGTTGGAAGTTTTGCGTTTGCTAATATTGAGCTTGATACTACTTTATACGGAAGTCCATTTAACCAAAGACCCATGAAGGGTGAAAATGATGCTTTCGATTTTAAATTAAAAGAAGGATTTGCATTCGGAAGCGAAGATTCAGTTGCTTTTTATTTTGGAGATAAATCTACAAAGTTCGATATTGGATTAGGAATTTTTGTAGCTTTTGATATTTTTTCTACTGCCAAATTTGATTCAGATTCCGTTGATGTTACAGGTATAAATTTTGCAATGGGTATCGGACCTGCATTCAGATATTCATTCTCAGAAAAGTTTTCTTTATTTGCAAGACCTTCATTTGCTATGGGTATAACAGGCTTAAAGCCATCAAAAGACAATACAAATGATGTCGTGTTTTCTGATTTTTCAGCTTTATTTGATTTGAACGTCGGAGGACGTTCATGGCTCTTAAATGCAGACGGATTCCACTTAGGCATTACTTATGGAGCAATTTTTGAAGCAGGAGCTGGTTCTGGTATCAAAGCAGAAAAACAACAAGACGATATAAAATACGATGTTTCAAACGTAGCATTTAAGATTTACGTTGGTGCCTGCTTTAATTTTGGAGACCGCGGAATTGACCGCTAATATCTTATGTTAAAAATTAAAGGAGTCGTCTGTTACGGACGACTCCTTTTTTTTATGTAAATGAAAAGTTAAAAAAAAATGGGACAGATAAGAGTTGAACTTATGACCCCCGCCTTATCAGAGCGGTGCTCTAACCAACTGAGCTACTGTCCCTTAAAAAAAAGCCGGCAGCTACCTACTTTCCCGCTGAAGAGCAGTATCATCGGCGTAAGAGAGCTTGACTTCCGTGTTCGGTATGGGAACGGGTATTGCCTCTCCACTATGGCCACCGGCATTTATTACCAGATTAATCAACAAG
>JAILHD010000151.1 GCA_024696155.1 Treponema sp.
TGTATCGCAGTGCCACAAGGTAGAAGGCTCCTACGTAATCAAGACTGTCTTTTACAACAACAAAACCAAAGCCCCAGATTGCAGCAGTAAGCAGTAATCCGAAGCTCGAAAAGAAAGAAACAAATGTTGCATTCATAGTAAGGCGATTATAGCAGAATTACAAAAAATAGTTCTGCCATAAGCCGTATTACTTATTTTCCCGCCATTTTGCAGTACGCACTGCTATGTTCTTTTTAAGACAGTCCTTGTAAAGCCATGGCTCGCAGCTGTGAATATCGCCCACATTAATAAAATTGCGGTAAGGCTTGTATTCAGCGCCATCATAGCCGGAAAGAACCAGCACGTGATATTCAGGCGACAAAACCACAGTAATATTTCCATTCAAAGTAGCCGGAGTATCATCTGTGCGCCAGTTAACCGGATTAATTCCAATAGCCGAAGCAGAAATGACCGGAATTACATACTGCACGCCTTTTGTCGTGTTATAGCAGATCGTAACTCCAACATCATCTTCGCCTTGTGCCGGTTTAATATGTTTGCAGGTTTTCAAATCCTTTGAAGTTACCTTATAGCCCAGTACATAAGCAGCGGCAACTTTAGAGTAAGTTTGGTCGTTCATATGCTTAAGAAGTTCAACAACTGCCATTCCACCCTGACTGAAGCCTGCAATAATCAAAGGACGGCTTTGGTCACGAGTCTTCAAAAAGCAGTCAAAGGCATCACATACATCCTTCATGGCAAGGCGGGCTCGGCTTTTTATAAGTTTTTCGTTCTGGCTAACCCAGGCATCAATCGTAATGTGGCGGTAGTAAGGAGAATAAAAACGGTTTCCAGGTCTCATATACTCGCCTGCACGTCTGATTTCGATGCCCATGCGTTCCCGATGCTCAGGATTATAAACATCAGCATAGTGGCAGATTTTTCCGTCAGAAGTCTGCCAGTCAATTTCCCAGGTTGAAACAACGTAAAAAACATCAGCGCCGGTACCATCAGGATCTTCATCAAGTCTGTACCACATCGTAGAATCATTATAATCCGGGGCGGCAGGAATAAAGTCTTTGCCCCAGGCAAAAAGTCCAAAAAGAAATAATACAAATACAAAAGTTAATTTTCTGTAATTTTTCATAATACCCTCATAAAAAACGCAGGCTGAATAACCTGCGCTTTCAACTATAGCTTAATTTTAGTTATTTTCAGGAACAAGATAAACAGTAAACTCAGATCGTCCATTAGAACCTTCAAAAGGAACTGTAAGTTCTGGATTTTCAAAAAATTTATATCCTTTCAAAAAAATCATATAAACGAAATAAGACATGTCTGAAACTTTTTCATATTTCTTTTCGTCCGGGCTTCCAGGATTATATATTACAGTTGCTTTTCTTAGATTTTCCGGCTTTTCAGTCAAAAGTCTTTTTTCAAAATCAAAAAGCTTCTGCATATTGGAATTTCCCTCGTATTTAATATCATATTCTATTTTCATGTGATAATATGGGATTCTCTTTTTCTTTATAAGAATACTTGCATCAATGCCCTTACATTCAAAAGTTTTTGCATCAAGAAGATATACGTATTCAATAGTCGCTTTTTTCCATTTTGATGGAAGATAAGCTATATCATAAACCTTGTCTGCAGGCGCATTTGTTGTAAGACTTGCACTTCCGTCTCCGTTATCAACAAAAGAAACAAAGCTTTCTCCGTTAGCTTCTCCGTCTTCTAAAGCAGCAAAATCATCAAGGTTTTTAACCTGAGCTTTTTTTTCTTCAGGAGTCATAACGCACCACTGAAGGACAAGTCTTTCTGTCCCGTCAATATTAACATCATTCCAGTAAGTACCAGTGCGGGTATAAAGACCTGTTTCAGTCTCAACATCAGGTATAACCATACCGGCAGTTTTTGTTTCAAAATACATAAAATCTGGTTCATGATAAGCCATATATGAAAAACTGCCGTAAGCTTTTACCTGTTCGCTTTTTTTAAAGTTATCCGCCGGAATATTCGATACGTACCAGTTTTTATGCTTTGCAGCAATAACAGGGCGGGAATTTGCCTGCATCATCTTTTTATAAAGTTCATTGCCTTTTGAATCTGAATAAGCATTAATTCCAAAAATCAATAATGCTGTAAAAAATGCCGTAATAGTTTTTTTCATATTTTCCTCTGTAAAAAAAAAAGCGCAGAGAGAAAATTCCCTGCGCTTATCAACTTAAAACTTATTTTCCTTTTACGTTCACTTTCTTCAAGTGCCAGATATCTCTTACGTAATCTTCAATTGTGCGGTCAGAAGAGAACTTACCGCAGTTTGCGATGTTCTTAAGAGCCATGCGAGCCCATTCGCGTTTGTTAGAGTAAGCTTCGGCAATCTTTTCGCGTGTCTTCGTGTATGAGTCAAAGTCTGCAAGAACGTAGTAAACGTCTGGACGCTGACCTTCAACACCGTAAACCAAAGAATCGTGAATTTCCTTGAAGAGTTGATGTGTAGGGTCATAAGTACCATCTACCAGCTGCTCAACAACCTTGGCAAGACCAGGGTTTCTTTCAAGACATTCCTGAGGCTTGTAAGAATGAGCTGCTTCCATCTTCTTGATTTCTTCTGTCAAAAGACCGAATACAAATCCGTTTTCTTTTCCGGCTTCTTCAAAGATTTCGATGTTAGCACCGTCCATAGTTCCCAGTGTCAAAGCACCGTTAGCCATAAACTTCATGTTAGAAGTTCCCGAAGCTTCCAGTCCGGCAGTAGAAATCTGCTCAGAAACATCAGCTGCAGGGAAGATTTTTTCTGCAACAGAAACGCGGTAGTTTTCTACGAATACAACGCGAATCTTACCACGAACACGGCGGTCATTGTTT
>JAILHD010000167.1 GCA_024696155.1 Treponema sp.
AAGAAAGGCGGCTTGGGCGGCTTAGTCTCAGGTCTTTTAAAATGGATTATAATCGGTCTTGCGGCAATTATTGTAATTGTAGTTGTTGTTGTAATTACAGTTAAAATTGCAAGCAAAAATACTTCTACTATAACTGCAATCCCATCTTCTGAAGAATATGTTTCTGGTCAGAGAGAAATTTTTGACTGGTATACATCTTTGGGAATTATCCAGACATCAACTTGTGATGATCCTCCTGCAACCGTTCGTGTGGATGTGGCTCTTGCATACAAAAAAGATGATAAGGCAACATCAACAGAAATTACTCAGCGTAACGTTGAATTAAAGGCTTTCTTACGCCGCTATTTCAGCAGTAAAACTGCTGCGGAACTTAGAAATCCAAACAACGAAGATGCATTGGAAAATGAACTTAAGAACGGCATTAATGATAAAATTTTAAGCAGTTCAAAAATACGTGATGTTGTATTTCAGTCGAAAGACGTTATAGAACAGAATTAATAAAGGTGGAATGTGAATGAACGAGGTTCTGTCACAGGACGAAATTGACCAGCTTCTTACTGCCATCAGTTCGGGCGATTCTGAAGTTGATGACTTTAAGCCGGTTAATAGTGCCCGCAAAATAAAGATTTACGATTTTAAGCGTCCTGATAAATTCTCAAAGGAGCAGTTGCGTACAGTTTCTAACATGCACGAAACTTTTGCGCGTTTAACTACTACTTCTTTGTCGGCACAGCTTCGTTCTCTTGTTCACGTTCATGTAGCGTCGGTAGATCAGCTTACATACGAGGAATTTATCCGTTCTATTCCGACTCCTACAACTCTTGCAGTAATCAATATGGATCCTCTTAAGGGTAACGCCGTATTGGAAATTGACCCTGCAATCACCTTCTGTATGATTGACCGCCTTTTTGGTGGACGTGGTGCAATTTCTGGCGGTGGAAATAAAAACCGCGACCTTACTGATATTGAACAGGAAGTAATGGAAGGCGTTATCGTACGTATCCTTGCAAATATTCGCGAGGCATGGACTCAGGTAATCGATTTGCGCCCTCGTTTTGCTCAGATTGAAACAAACCCTCAGTTTGCGCAGATTGTACCTCCTACAGAAATGGTCGTACTTATTACTTTGGAAACAAAAGTCGGTGATGAAGAAGGAATGATGAACTTCTGTATTCCTTACCTTGTTCTTGAACCGATTATTTCAAAGCTGTCATCTCAGTTCTGGTTCTCTTCTGTTCGCAAGAACTCTACTACACAGTATCTGGGAACTATCAAGCAGCAGCTTACAGATGTAAATATGGATGTCGTTGCAGACATCGGAACTATAAATCTTCCTATCCGCGATGTGCTTAGCCTGCGGGTAGGTGACGTTGTGCGCCTTTCTACTATTAAAGTTGGAGATCCATTGACGCTCAGCGTTGGAAACAAAAAGAAATTTTACTGTCAGCCGGGTGTTGTCGGTAAAAAAATGGCTGTTCAAATTACAGGAAAGATGGAAGGGCAGGAATCAGACGATTTTGAAGAACTTTCAGTAGAAGGAGACGAAACTTATGAGTGATGGTGCTATCTCACAGGATGAAATTGACGCTTTGCTGTCTGGCGTTTCAGTGGACGGATTGAATGCTTCTGGTCACGTAGGAAACGACCCAACACATCATTTTGATATTCCTACTCTGCAGAAAATGGCTGATGATTTGCAGCCAAAAACGGAAGAAAACATTAATAAATATACTGGTGCAACTTTTAAGGTAGATAAGCCTTATATTGAGCAGGCTAACCGCGACATTGTGCTTTCTAAATTGCCGGAAGTTGTTGTTGGCGTAAATGCTGACTTTACAACAGGTATTAAAGGAAGCCACCTGTATCTTATGGCTCCTGAGTTTGCTCTTAAACTCTTTAGCCTTGTTGGTGGAGAAACTGCTGCAGAAGTTGACGACATGGTTTTGTCTGTTGTAAGCGAATTTGTTGCAACTCATATTGCTGCAGAAATTAATATTCTTGATGCAACAGGTAAGGCAAGTGGACTTGCAAATGCAACTCCAGAGACTGTAAATGAATCTAAAGCTATGCTTATGTTCCCTCAGGGGGATTTTGTACTTGCAAGCTATCCAATAAATCTTGAAAGCGAAAGCTTTACATTGTGGGAATGTATTGGTGGTGACGCTGCAGAAGGTATGACAAATGCTTTGGGTGGCGGAAAAGAAGAACCTGCTCCAATTGGTGCTGTAGACATGGGCGCTGCCGCTATGGGCGGTATGGCCGGTGGAATGCCAGGTGGTGCTCAGATGGGTGGAATGCCTAATATGGGTATGAACATGGGAATGGGAATGCAGCAGCCAATGGGTGGTATGCAGATGGGCGGAATGCCTAATATGGGAATGGGTATGCAGATGGGCGGAATGATGCCAAATATGGGTATGAACATGGGAATGAATGTTCCTAACGTTCAGCAGCTTCAGTTCCCTAATCTTCCTAATGGCGTGCCAGGCGGAGAACAGGGAAATATCGGTCTTATCATGGACGTATTCATGGAAATGACCGTAGAGCTTGGTCGTACCAAAAAATCCATTAAAGATATTCTTGGAATGGGTGAAGGTACAATCATTGAGCTTGATAAGCTTGCCGGTGAACCTGTTGATATTCTTGTAAACCATAAAGCAATTGCCAAGGGAGAAGTTGTAGTTATTGATGAAAACTTTGGTGTTCGTGTAACTGAAATTCTTTCTCCTCAGGAGCGCGTAAACGAACTGAACTAAAGCAGGCATCCGTTTGGGGAAGCGGATGTTTGAAGTGATATAAGTCAGGAATGACTTTGTAAAGGGTGGGTATGACATTAAAAAAACTATTTACGGCTGCAATTTTGCTGATTGCAGTCTGCTTTAATTTTTATTCACAAACCTCGGAGGAGGCGGATTCTGCTGCACAGACCGAGGTTTCGTCTTTTGAATCTAATGCAAATTATTTTAATCCTTCTCAGGGCTTGCAGGCTGCTCAGAATGCACAGAATTCTGGCAGTGGAATCTGGCTTTTTTTGCGCATGATTCTTGTGCTTGCCTTTGTAATTGCACTTATTTATGGAGTTTTATGGTTCATAAAAAATAAGACAAACGTTGTAAAAACAGAAGATGAATTTTTGCGCCGTGCCGCCTACCTAAATATTGCGCCTGGAAAATCTGTTGAAGTAATTACTCTTGTAGATCGTGCCTATGTAATCGGCGTTACAGAAGATGGAATTACACTTTTGGGTGAACTTGATTCAAAATCTGATGATGAGACAAAGCAGATGATTAATGCAATGAATCTTCATGCTGATCAGACTCAGAATACTAAAAAGCCTTTGAATTTTAATGATGTTATGGATATGTTCCTTGCTAAAAAAGGTAAGGCAAAGAACGTATTCAGCGATACAGAAAATCAGGTTGATAAAATTTTTAATCGTAATAACAGCGAAAACGGAGAAAGCTGATGAAAAGATTTAGAATTTTATTATCATTATTAGTAATTCTCTCTTCAATAACACCGGCTTTTACCCAGTCTGTAACAAATCAGGGAACTCAAAACAGAAATTTTCCTCAGGGAAGTACACCTGGTCGTACAGAACTTAGAAATGATGCTCGCCAGCCTGTAGTTCCAAATGTTGCTGTTCAGATTACGGAACCTAGAACTGGACGCGAGGTTGCTTTTAGTGTACGTCTTCTTGTTTTGCTTACACTTTTAACTCTTGCACCAAGTATTTTGATTCTTACAACCTGCTTTCTGCGTTTTTCTATCGTTCTGGACTTTATTAAGCGTGCGCTTTCGCTTCAGCAGGTTCCTCCTACTTCTGTTTTGAACGGAATTGCATTTTTTATGACGATTTTTGTAATGTGGCCAACGTTCACCCGCATTTATGATAATGCCTATAAACCGATGAGCGACGGAACTATTGGAATTGAAGAAGCTTTTACTCAGGCAGAAACTCCAATCCGCGAGTTTATGTTCATTCAGATGGAAAAAGATACTTCATACATCAGTATGTTTATGAATATGGCGCATCTGGAAAAGCCACAGACTCCAGCTGATGTGCCTACTTATATTCTTATTCCTTCGTACATTCTTCATGAACTTTCAGTTGCCTTTAAGATTGGTGTACTTTTGTATATTCCGTTCATTATTGTAGATATGGTCGTTGCCAGTATTTTGATGGCAATGGGTATGATGATGCTGCCGCCGGTTCAGATTTCTATGCCGTTTAAACTTATTCTTTTTGTTCTTGTAGATGGCTGGGGCTTACTTACACAGCAGCTTTTTGTTTCGGTGTTGCATTGATAAGGTAAAGCAAAAGAACATGGCGAGCTCTGACCGGCTCGCCTCCACAGGAGGTAAAATAAAATGTCAGCAGGTGAAGTAAACGTTTTAATGCGCGGGGCAGTTGTTCAGATTTTGCAGATGATTCTGCCTGTTTTGGGACTTGCCCTTATAGTTGGTTTGATTGTAGCTATCTTTCAGGCTGCAACTTCTATTCAGGAACAGACTCTTACTTTTCTTCCAAAATTTATTGTAATCATTTTAGTAATTGCACTTTTAGGTGGCGTTGCTTTTACTTCTCTTGGACAGTACACCGTCCTTTTATTTAATCGTATTCCGGATTTTGCAAAATAAGCGGGGTAGAAAAGACTGATGTTAAACGAAATTCTTTCAAATGCACCAGTTTATCTTCTTATTTTTGCCAGAGTGATGAGCCTGATTGTCACTCTGCCGCTTTTTTCTATGCGTGCAGCCTCCAGAATATCTAAAGTGGCGCTTGCAGGCTATATTTCTTTCTTTATTTTTAGCACAATTGATTTTTCTTTTTACGATTCTCTGATTACTTCTGACCAGGTATTCAGTATGGAATACTTTCTTTTGCTTGCCGGTGAAGTTCTTCTGGGCATTTTAATGGGCTTTTATGTTTCCATTATTTTTGCAGCGTTCAGTTCTGCTGGTCAGTTTATGGGATTTCAGATGGGACTTTCTGCTGCCAGTTCTTACGATGCTATGAGCCAGGTAGAAAACCCTCTTATGGGACAGTTTTTTAACCTTGTAGCCATGCTTGTATTTTTGCAGACAAAGTTCTTTCAGCGTCTTTTTTTAGGCGGTCTTGTTTCAAGCTTTAAGACCCTTACAGCCTTTAGTATTGTAACTTCTAATGAACCTATTGCTAGATTTTTACTGGCTGGCCTTACAAAACTTTTTGCTGATGCTCTTATAATTGCTCTTCCTGTTATGGGAACGCTGTTTCTAATTACAATCTGTACAGGTCTTTTAACAAAGGCTGCTCCACAGATGAACCTTCTTTCTGAAGGTTTCCCTATAATGATTTTAGTGGCGTACTTTGTAATTGCTACAATTATGCCAAACCTTATAGATTTTTTTATCCGCTCGTTTACCGGCGGTTTCACCCAGATTCAGAATCTCTTTATAGAGCTTAGCGGCGGAGGAATTAACTAATGGCTGCAGAAGACGAGGGAAGAACCGAAGAACCGTCGGAATACAAACTTGAAAAAGCGCGCAAAGAAGGCCGTGTTGCCAAAAGTACCGAAGTAAGCGGTGCTCTGGTGCTGCTTTTATGCGTTGTAACTTTGATTTTTCTTTCTAAATGGCTTTTGAATCAGGTTATTTCGTCTTTTGTCTACTTTTTTAGCAGAACGGGAAGCGGAAACATGGGAACGTATTCAATGGTTTCTTATTTTATGACTACGGTTGTAAAATGCATGCTTCCTGTTTCTTTAGTTGGTGTTGTTGGCGGAATCCTTGGAAATATTATTCAGACTCGCGGTTTTGTCTTTAGTTTTAAACCGATTGAACCTAAGTTTTCTAAAATTGTTCCAAAGTTTGGTGAATATTTTAAAAAGACTATTTTTTCTGGAAAAGGACTTTTTAACGTTGCCAAATCTGTAGGAAAAGTTGCAATCATCATTATTATTGCGTTCATTTATATTAGAAAAGATATTTTTGTAATTATTGATATTATTGATAACGGCGATGCCTACGGAGCTCTTGCAAAAGTTGCAAAAATGGCAGCTCAACTTTTGATAATTGTTGCAATTCTGTTTCTTGCAATCTCAATTCCTGACTATTTTGTGCAAAAGCGCGACTTTATGGAAGAAATGAAGATGACAAAACAGGAACAGAAGGAAGAATACAAAGAAATGGAAGGTGACCCTGAAGTTAAGAGTCGGCTTCGTCAAATGCAGCAGCAGCTTTTGCAGCAGAATATTCCTAAGGCTGTAGCAGAATCGGATGTTGTTGTAACAAACCCTACGCACTATGCCGTAGCTCTAAAGTGGGATGATAAGGTTTCTGATTCCCCGATGGTAAATGCAAAAGGCGTGGATGAAGTTGCACAAACTATAAAAAGGCTTGCGCGCGAAAATGACATTCCGCTGGTGGAAAACAGGCCTGTAGCGCGCGGATTGTATACAGAAGTTGAAGTTGGTGATATAATACCAGTAGAGTATTATAAGGCTATTGCCTTAATATATTCACATTTAGATAAATTTAAAGTAAAAAAATAGAAGTAGATTGCTAAGGGTGGGGACTTAATGGCAAACGAAAAAAGGGGAAATGTTTTAACTTTTATTCAGCAGAATGCTGTTGCTGTGGCAGCCTTAGTGGGCGTATTTCTGGTAATTTTACCAATGCCTCAGCTGCTCATCGATTTCTGCATGATTTTAAACATTGCCATTTCCGTAATCATCCTTCTTGTAGTTGTTAGTACCCCTCGTGCTTCTGATTTTGAAACCTTCCCTCGAGTAGTCCTTTTTGCCACAATTTTTTCTGTTGCAATTAACATTTCTTCAACTCGTCTTATTCTTAGCGGAACTATGGGGGCTGGTCATAGACTTGCAAATCAAAGTTTTATGGTTCAGGCTTTTGCAAATATTATTGCCGGAAGCGATATCGTAATCGGATTTATTGTCTTTGTAATTCTGATTATCTTCCAGATTCTTGTAGTTACAAAAGGTGCCAGCCGAGTTTCTGAAGTTGCTGCACGATTCAGCTTGGATTCCATGAACCAGAAGCTTTTTGATATTGATAACCGTTTGAACAGCGGTGCTTTGAATCCTGATGAAGCTGAAATTGAAAAAGCAAAGGTTCGCCGCGAAATTGACTTTTATTCTGCAATGGACGGTTCTTCTAAGTTTGTAAGTGGAAACGTAAAATTTGGAGTTGTTGTTACTCTTGTAAACCTTATTGGAGGACTTGTAATTGGAGTTATTCGTAATTCAATGGGGTTTGGAGAAGCTGTTTCTACCTATTCAATCCTCACAATAGGTGACGGTCTTACTTCTCAGATTCCTTCGCTTATAATTTCATTTGCAACTGGTGTTCTTGTAACTGGTACTAAGAGTGATGAGCCGTTTGATCAGAAGCTTATTAAGAACTTTTCCCGCGATGGTCAGATTTATCAGCTTGTGGGAGTTGGTCTTGTGCTTTCTGGGTTTGCACTCCGCAACAATACTCAGGTGCTTCTTATTCCGATTGGTATTTTGTTCTTCTGGGTGGGACTTACAATTTCACGCCAGAAGGAAAAGGCTGCTATTGCTGCAAAAGAGCAGGCAGAAAATGCTAAAAAGAATGAGCAGGCAAATCCTATAGACGATTCAAAAACTCTTGAGATGCTGGATCCGCTTTCTCTGGAAATTGGTTATGCGCTTATTCCGCTTGTTAATAAGGAAAAGGGTGCTGAACTTCTTGAACGAATTACCCGAATCCGAACAGAAGCACGCCTTGATATGGGATTTAATATTCCAAAAATCCGAATTCAGGATAATATGACCCTTGATCCAAACGATTATTCGTTTAAGATTCAGGGAATAGAAGCCGGTCATGCAAATATCCGTCTTGGATATCTTATGTGTATGGATACAGGTGCTGTTATTCAGAAAATTGAAGGCGAGCACACAAAAGATCCTGCTTTTGGAATGGATGCCATCTGGTTGCCCGACGACCGCCGTCAGGAAGCTGAAAATGCGGGTTATGTAGTTGTAGACCCACCAACAATTATTTCTACCCACATTACAGAAATTATCCGCTCTCATGCGGCAGAAATGCTTGACCGTCAGGCTGTATCAAATATCATAGAAAAGGTTAAGGAAAAGAATCCTGTTCTTATAAACGAAGTTCTTGATGTAGCAAAACTTTCTTATGGTATGATAGAAAAAGTTCTTCAGAATCTTCTTGAAGAAAAGGTTTCTATCCGTAACTACGTTAAGATTCTGGAAACTATGGCAAACTATGCTTCTGTTTGTAAATCTTCCTGGGAACTTACAGAAAAAGTTCGCGAAGCTCTGGGACTTCAGATTTGTATGCAGTATGCAGATCCTGCAGATAAGAAACTTCGTATGATGCGTCTTTCTGAGCCTTTGACTCAGTTGATTGCAGCAAAAGCTTATCTTCCGCCGGATGGTTCAAAACCGTATCCTGCACTGGATCCTGTAGACCGCCGTAAATGGATTAGCGCTGTTAGCGGCAGTTTGAGTAAAATAAATAATATGGGAATGCTTCCGATTATTCTTTGTGTACAAGATGTTCGTCAGCTTGTTCGTGCATCTATTGAACGGGAGCAGCCTGGAGTTGTAGTACTTTCTGACAGGGAAGTGTATGCAGCGGGTAAAAATATAGTTCCGGAAATTATTGAAGAAATAAGATCGGAAGATGAAACAGCCTGATAAGGCTTAAAGGAAAAAAGTAAACGTAAAAAAAGGTAATAAGGAAAAGGTTATAGATGTCTTACGAACGTGAGAATATTCAAAAAATTGAGGCTGATACTCTTGATGAATGCAAAGCATTGCTTTCTAACTCGTATGGTCGGGATTGGGTTTATCAGGGACATAAGCCAAAGCAGGTAAAGTACGGCCCTTTAAAACTTTGTAAAAAATGGGTTGTAGAACTTTCTTATACTGTGGGCCATTCAGATGCTTATTCAGATGTAAAAACAGTTAAAAAAACTGAAGAAGACGCTGAATTTGAAAAAAACAGAACTGCTTTACTTGTTCAGTCAATTACAAATCAGCTTACTCAGAAACTTGAAGAAACCAAAAACGAACTTTCTGCACAGATTGCAACTAAATCTGGAGGAAGTGCTGATGAGCCTGTTGCAATTGCGAAAATTGAAGACATGCTGTATCAGAATGATTTTTCTAAGGATTACATAAAAGAAATTTCTGAAAAGATTCGTGCTAATTTTTCTTTAGAACAGCTTGAAAATTTTGATCTGGTAGAACATAAGGTTGTGGACTGGATTGGAGAAACTATAAAAATCGCTACACCAAAAGTGCACAGGCCTCCACACGTTGTAATAATCGTAGGTCCTACGGGCGTTGGAAAAACTACAACTCTTGTAAAGCTTGCTGCTAACTTTATCATTAATTATAAAAAAGATGAGCGCAATCAGGGACGCCGCCCGCAGATATGCTTTATTGTAACAGACTTTATGCGCGTAGGTGCCCTTCAGCAGCTGGAACGTTACGGCGACCTTATGAAGTACAGCGTACTTAAAGCCGAAAATACAGAAGATCTTAAAACTCTTTACGAAGAGAATAAAGATAATATGGATGCAATTTTTATTGATACTTCTGGATGCAGTCCTAATGATGCAACTCATCTTGCAACAATGAAGCTTTTGCTGGATGTGCCTCAGATGAATCCTGATGTATATCTTGCAGTAACTGCATCTTCAAAATCCAGGGATCTGGAAAATATTTTTAAGAATTATGAGCCGTTCGGTTATAATTCAGTCATAGTTACAAAATGTGACGAATCTAACCAGTATGGTAATGTAATCAGTGTGCTTCATCAGAAGCATAAGACTGTTTCTTACGTTACTGTAGGACAGAATGTTGCCCATGATTTAAAACAAGCCAGTGTTGTGGATTTTCTAATCCGGCTTGAAACTTTTGATATAGACAGACAGCATGTAGAAGATAAATTTGGAGGAAAATAAGTATGGAAGAACAGGCAGAAGGATTAAAAGAACTAATGGAAGATAATTTTCCTTCCAATGATTTTCATGAGTCTCACGATAAATCCACTGGAAAAGCTCATAATACAAGAATTATTGCCGTAACAAGCGGAAAGGGCGGTGTTGGTAAAACTAACTTTGCCGTAAATATGGCAATTGCCTATGCTCAGCTTGGTAAAAAGGTTATTTTGATTGACGGTGACCTTGGTATGGCAAATGTAAACGTGCTTTTGAATGTTGTGCCTCAGTTCAACCTTATGCACGTAATCAATAAGAAAAAGACAATGAAGCAGATTATTCTTGATACTGAATTTGGTATTAAGTTTATTGCAGGTGCAAACGGTTTTTCTAAAATTGCAAACCTTAGCGTAGATGAACTTGAATATTTTGCAAAGCAGTTCGGCACTCTTGGTAATGCAGATATTATCATCATTGATACAGGTGCTGGTATTGCAAATAACGTTTTGCAGTTTGTTGCTGCTGCTGATGAAGTTTATGTTGTAACAACTCCAGAGCCTACTGCAATTACCGATGCTTACGGAATTATTAAAATTATTACTACAGAAATTGTAGACCGCGTTGTAAACATTAAACTTATTGTAAACCGCGTTCATTCTGCAGATGAAGGAAAACGTATTTCTGAACGTATCATTAATATTGTTGGTCAGTTCTTAAATTATAAGGTTGAATATCTTGGATGTGTTTACGAAGACCCGATTGTTCAGGCTTCTGTAATCCGCCAGAAACCTTTTATTGTTGTAAATCCTACTTCTAAACCTGCAGTCTGCCTTAAGCATATTGTAGGAAGGATAGAAAAAACAGAACCTGAGTATAACGAAGGGGTTGCAAGCTTTCTTAAGAAGTTCCTTAGTAAGAAGAAAAAGGATGAAATGTAAAAAATTTTTCTATTAATTTTACATTTCATGATGTATAATTAATAGGGAAAAATGTTAGGAGGGGAAAATGCAGGGAATAAAAGTCTCACTTAGTTTTGCAGCATTTGGATTTGTTTTGTCCTTGCTTTTCGGTTTTACTTCTCACGCCGCTTTTTTAATACTTCTGTTAAGAGCATTTATAATTGCGCTTGTCTTTGCAGGACTTGGTTTTGTTCTGTTTATTTTAGCAGACAAGTTTTTAATGGAAGATTCCGATTCAGTTGAAATTTCTGAAAGCTCGCCGTCTGTAAGTTCTCCTGTTGGTTCCAAGGTTGATTTGTATATCAGGGATCAGGAACTTGATTCTGATGACGGTGAAAATACTTATTTTGTAGATGATTCTTCGCACCAGATGTTGAATAATTCTGACTTGCGTAGTACAGGTTTTGCGGCACGTGTGTCTGAACCTGCTGCTTCTGCGGCTGTTATGGAAAGCCCTGACAGTGTGGGAAAGGCTACTGATGCCGCTGATGCTATGGCAAAAGCGAATGCGGGCGCTTTAGAGGGCGTTGTTAATATGCCAACCGCAGCGCCGGCACAGCCTGAAATTGTTCTGGGTGGGGGCGCTGGCAATGGTGTAGGGCCTTCTGACAATGGCGGTGCTGCGGCATCATCTCAAAGCAATGACTCTGGACTTGATACACTTCCTGATATGAGCGGGTTTGTAATGGATACTGCTTCTTCTTCGGAAGGGGGGGAAGAATCTATGGAAAGTAAAGACTCTTACACAACTACAGTTACAACAAGTAGCAGTGATGGAAGTGAGTATGGTGTTAAAGATGCAGAAGTGATGGCTAAGGCTATCAGTTCGGTTTTATCTAGGGAAGAAGGTTAGTATATAGAGGGGTAGAAAATGCCAGTAAATGATACACAAGAAGAAGATGATCTTTGGGAAGAATTCAAAAAAACAAAGTCTCCGGCATTGCGTGATAAGTTTATCAGACAGTATATGCCTCTTGTAAAATATGTTGCGGGTAAAGTTGCCGTTGGAATGCCGAACAGCGTTGAATTTGATGACCTTGTAGGCTTTGGACAGTTTGGCCTTCTTGACGCAATTACAAAATATGATCCTGCAAAGAATGTAAAATTTAAGACTTATGCTGTAACACGTATTCGTGGTGCAATTTTTGATGAACTCCGCCAGATTGACTGGGTTCCGCGTTCTGT
>JAILHD010000024.1 GCA_024696155.1 Treponema sp.
GCTTAAAATGGTCAGGATTATCAGTAATAGATTTTTCCTGGTAATATGTTTCATTCAGACCGCCCCTTTTGAGTGAGATTCAGTATACTTTATGAATATAAAATTGTAAACGATTATTTTATTGAACAAAACAAGTAAAAAATATTAGAATAGTATTATAATACAACGTTTTCGTAAAATATCAATAGGGAAGAAAGCTTATATTGATATCTTGATTAAAGCTGATTTTTTTAATAATATTATTAAATCTGTTTTACGGATTTTCTGTGATTACTTCCTAGAAACCCAGGATTTGACCTGCAGGACTTCCGCCCAGACAGTTTTCCGGCCTGGCTGGAAATCATAATTTGTTAAGGGGTTCCAATATGGCACTTGCTAAAGAAACAACAGCCGCAACAGTAAAGAAGTACGGCGCAAAAGAAACTGATACAGGTAATGTAAAGGTTCAGATCGCTATCATGACACAGCGTGTTGAGCAGCTTACTGCTCACAACAAGCAGTTCCCAAAGGACGCTAACGCTAAACGTGCACTTCTTAAGGTTGTAGGACAGCGCCGCAAGATGCTCCGCTACTTTGAACGCACAGACCTCGAAGGTTACCGTGCATTCATCAAAGAGCTCGGACTTCGTAAGTAGCGCCTCGGTGGTTGAGTGCCTGCAAAGCAGGCTTATCGAAACCACCGTTACAAATCCCGCCAGTTTCATGCTGAGCGGGATTTTTTATTTTAAATCTTCTATATAATTGAATTGATTAATCTCCATTTATGGATTAAAATTATATATCTTACACTTTGTATATTAGTTTTACTAATAAATAGATAAAAACACGCGTCGGATGTAGTGACGTGTGTAGGAGAAAAATTATGTCTGTAGAAAGAGTAACCTACAAACTTGGAGATGCCGATCTCATCCTGGAAACTGGAAAAATCGGTAAACAGGCTAACGGATGCGTTTACGCTCAGTGGGGCGGAGCCGCTATTATTGCAACTATTTGTGCTTCTTCTTCTGTAACTGAAGGTCAGGATTTTGTGCCTGTTACTGTTGAGTACAACGAAAAATTCTATGCTGCCGGAAAGATTCCTGGTGGTTTTGTAAAGCGCGAAGGTCGTCCAAAGGATAAGGAAATTCTTGTAAGCCGCCTTATCGACCGTCCTATGCGTCCTCTTTTTGAGCCTTCATTTGGTCATGAGCTTCAGATTGTTCCAACTTGTGTTTCTTGCGATGGTGTTCATACTCAGGATATTCTTGCTGTAATTGCTGCTTCTGCTGCAACTACAATTTCTGATATTCCATTCCACGGCCCGGTTGCTGCCTGCCGTATCGGATATTTGAACGGTGAATACATTGTAAACCCAACTTTCAAGCAGATTGAAGAAAGCGAACTTGAAATTGTTGTTGCCGGAACTAAAGACGGATTTACAATGGTTGAAGGTGGTGCAAACGAAGTTTCTGAAGATGTAATGCTTGGAGCTTTGGAAAAGGCTCAGGCTTTCATTACTGATATGTGTAAGCTTCAGGAAGAACTGGCTGCTAAGGCTGGTAAAGAAAAGCTTCCTTTGAATCCTCTTGATGTAACTCTGGCTAACGCTGAGGAAATTGAAAAAGAGGCAACTCCACTTTTGAAAGAAGCCTGCTTCCAGGACGGAAAAATGAACCGCGGAAAGGCTATTGCAAAGGTAGAAAAAGAGCTTGCTGCAAAATATGCAGAGCAGCTTGAAGACCCAATTCAGGCTAAACTCTTTATGACTTTGATGGATGACATCCAGTACAAGCTTCTTCGTAAATCAATTCTTGATGACGGAGTTCGTATTGACGGTCGTAAGACTGATGAAATTCGCCCAATCACTTGTGAAGTAAATGTATTGCCAACTCCTCACGGATCGGCTTTGTTCACTCGTGGTGAAACTCAGTCTCTTGCTGTTTGTACTTTGGGTACTGCAATGGACGAGCAGTCTTATGATGATATTGATGGAGACCGCTCTGAGCACTTCATCCTTCACTATAATTTCCCTCCATACTCAGTTGGTGAAACAGGTAAGCTTACAACAGGCCGCCGCGAAATTGGTCACGGAAACCTTGCCCGCCGTTCTCTTGCTGCTATGGTTCCAAGTCGTGAAGAATTCCCTTACACAATCCGCGTAGTTAGTGAGATTATGGAATCTAACGGTTCTTCATCACAGGCTTCTACTTGTGGTGGTACTCTCTGTATGCTGGCTGCCGGTGTTCCAATGAAGAAGATGGTTGCCGGTATTGCTATGGGTCTTATTACAGAACCAGAGGGAGACAATCCTTACGGACGTTATTCAATCCTTTCTGATATTCTTGGTGAAGAAGACCACCTTGGTGATATGGACTTTAAGGTAGCCGGAACAAAAGATGGTATTACTGGTTTCCAGATGGATATCAAGATTGCCGGTGTAACAACTGAAATCATGAAGAAGGCTATGGAACAGGCTCGTCAGGGTCGTTTGCACATCCTTTCTATCATGGAAAAATGCATCGACAAGCCGGCTCCTCTTGCTAAGAACGCTCCACAGATTCTTACAATGAAGATTCCTGTAGACAAGATTGGTGCTTTGATTGGACCTGGCGGAAAGAATGTTAAGGCTTTGTGCCAGCAGTATGATGTAACAATTAATACTGATGATGACGGAACTGTAACAATCTACTCTAAGAACGGAATGAATGCAGAAGCTGCCAAGAAGGCTGTAAAGGGCATTACAGAAGATCCAGAGGTTGGAACAATCTATCAGGGTACTGTAAAACGCATTATGGAATTCGGCGCTTTCGTAGAAATCCTTCCTGGAAAAGAAGGTCTCTGCCACATTTCAAAGCTCAGCCGCCAGCGCGTAAGCAAGGTAACAGACGTTTTGAAAGAAGGTCAGCAGATTCCTGTAAAGCTTCTTGAAGTTGACAAGCAGGGCCGCTTGAACCTGAGCTATGTAGATGCTTTGGAAGAACAGAAATAGTTCACTCATAAGAGAAAAAATCTAAATTATATAATCAGATTCCCAGGGGTACTTCCTACTTCTGGGAATTTTTTTATTTAAATTTGCAAAAAAATAAAACTGAAATTAAAATAGTGTTATATTTAATTAACTAAAAATGGAGGGAGCTGAATGGCTCGCGAAAAAAAAGAACTGGACAGATTTGCAGAAAATCCTAAACGGAATGTTCCGATTCTGGTAAAACTGATTTCTGTTGTAATTACTGCTATTATTATGAGTGTTACTGGGGTTGCGCTTCTTTCTCTGAATATTTTTTCAGATGGAGTACGTAAGTCAACAGACAATGACCTTATGAAGTTTTCTCAAGGTCTGGATATGACGCTAAAAGACTGGCGTAATACTCTGGAATCTGATGTAATGATGCTTGCTAACCGGCCTGATGTGTCTAATCTTGTTACGGAAAAAGATATGTACGGTTTGAACACAATTGTAGGCTGGGCAAATGGTACATTAAATGTAGATCTTCTTGCCTTTACAGATGGTTCTGGAAATGTTATTTCGGGGCAGGGAACATCCCGTGGAGATTATTTGACTTCTGTTAGTTCTGTAAGTTCTGCTCTAAGGGGTATTGCCGGCTATTCCTTTGATGATATTGGTTCAATCGGATATTCCATGATTGCAACCGCACCAATCCGTTCTAAGGGTAAAGTTACCGGATGTGTTATAGCGGCTTATTCTTTGGTAAACGGAAAAATTACAAATCAAGTAGAAAATTCTTATTCTGCTGTTTGTACAATTTTTCAGGGAAGTAAAAGAGTTGCTACTACTTTGGGTGAAGAATATGTGGGAACATCTCTGGAACAAAAAGAAATTCTGGATGCTGTTTTAAGGGATGGAAATGAATACCATGTAACAAATACCATCAATGGAAATCAGTATATGTCTGTTTATTTCCCTCTGGAGTCCAGTAATGGTGTAATTTCTGGAATGGCTTTTATAGCCCGAAGCGTAGAAATTGTAAATTCAATAAAACTTCATACTATGAAAATTGTAATTCCTGGTTCTGCACTTTTAGTTTTGATTTTTGGATTCTTCTGTTTTAGATTTATCCGCTGGCTTATGAACCGTATTGCAAATGTTACAAACTTCTTAAAGGAACTGGAAACTGGTGATGCTGATCTTACAAAGCGCTGTAAATTGTTCCTTAGAGATGAAATTGGTGAATTGATTATTCATTTTGATTTATTCCTGGATAAACTTCAGGAAATTATGGGTAAGGTAAAGGGTACAAAATCTGAACTTGGTGAATCTGGAGAAAAACTTTCTCTTTCTACACAGGATACTTCAAGTGCCATCACTCAGATTATTGCAAATATCGATAGTATTCATAATCAGATTTCTTCTCAGACAGAAACCGTAAATCAGGTTGCAGGAACTGTTAATGATGTTTCTGAAAACATAACAAATCTTGATATATTGATTGATAATCAGAGTTCTGCAGTTACTCAGGCATCTGCAGCAATTGAAGAAATGATCGGAAATATTTCTTCTGTTACAAAATCTGTTGATACAATGGCTCAGTCTTTTGGAATTCTGAATGAAAATGTAAATATCGGCTTTAAAAAACAGCAGAATGTTAATGAACGAATTATGCAGATAGAAGATCAGTCTCAGATGCTTGAAGAAGCAAATAAGGCTATTTCAAGCATTGCTTCTCAGACAAATCTTCTTGCAATGAATGCGGCAATTGAAGCCGCTCATGCTGGAGAAGCTGGTAAAGGCTTCTCTGTAGTTGCTGACGAAATAAGAAAACTTTCGGAAACTTCTTCTTTGCAGTCTCGTTCTATTGGAGAACAGCTTTCTAATATCCAGACTTCAATAAAAGAAGTTGCATCTTATTCTTCAGAAGCAAGTCAGGCCTTCAGTTCTGTTTCTGAGCATATTAAGAAAACAGACCAACTTGTATCGCAAATTAAATCTGCAATGGAAGAACAGAATGAAGGTTCAAAGCAGATCAGTGAGGCTCTTTTGAATATGAATGATGGTGCTCAAAAAGTACAGTCTGGTTCAAAAGAGATGAGCATGCGAAACGAAAGTATTATGAAAGAAATGCAATCTTTACAAAGTGCTACTGCTAATATGCAATCCGGAATGGAAGAAATGGCAGCAGGAGCAAAGAAAATTAATATTACGGGAGTTGCGCTTTCAGAAATTTCCAAAGATGTTCAGGTTGCCATAAATAAAATTGGAAGCCAGATTGATTTGTTCAAAACAGAATATTAATTGGATTAGAGGTTTTATGAAAAAAATAGGAATTTTGTTTATAACGTTTTTAATCTTAAGTCTTGTTCCTTCGTGCAGTAAAAACCATGGAGCAACTATAAAAAAGCATCCTGTTACGCTTCGTCTTTCAGAAAATCATGTTGCAGGTTACCCGACATCTCTTGCAGATGAAGAGTTTGCCCGTCTAGTTCAAAAAAGAACTGAAGGCCGTGTAAAAATTGAAGTTCGCGAAGGTGGTGCGCTTGCTCAGAATGAAGGTGATGCCATTGAAGGTCTTCAGACTGGAGACCTTGCATTTACCAGAGTTTCTTCATCTTCTGTTGCTGCTTATGTAAATCAGATAAATGCAATTCAATTTCCATATTTGTACAGAAATGCTGATCACATGTGGAAGGTTTTGAATGGACAGATAGGTCAGGATATTTTGAACGGAATAGAAAGTTCTGGATCAGGGCTTGTTGGTCTTTGTTACTATGACGGAGGCTCACGAAATTTTTATGTTAATAAACCTGTTCATTCGGTTGCTGATATGAAGGGTTTAAGAATCAGGGTGATGAACAGTCCGATTATGCTTGATATGTGTGAAGCTCTTGGTGCTAAAGGTGTAACCGGTCTTTCTATGACAGAGATTCGAGGCGCTGTTTTAAGTGGAAAAATTGATGGTGCAGAAAATAATTTTCCAAGCTACCAGAGTAATGGTGATTACAGTATTGCGCCATATTTTGTTCTTGATCAGCATACACGTATTCCAGAAATCCTGATTGCATCTAAGAAAGTGCTTTCCCGCCTGGATCCTGGTGACGTTGAAATTATAAAAGAAGTTGCAAAAGAAACCCAGGAATATGAAATACAAAAATGGAAGGAAAGGGAAGCATATTCAGAGCAGGTTTCCAGAAAGAACGGCTGCCAGGTTATTGAACTTTCTAGCCATGAATATGATGAATTTCAGAAAGCAATGGATCCTGTGTATAAAAAGCATGGCTCCCAATATATGTCAATAATCAACGCTATTCGGGCTGTAAATTAAGTTAGCAAAGGGTAGAAGGCATTATTTTCCTTTGTAAAAAAATACGAATCCATAAACTAGCGCGATTGCGCTAGTTAGCAAAGGGTACAACTCCTTCGGAAGTTGGTGAAGTTCATTACTTCCCTTTGCAAACCCACGACCCACCTACCGCAATTACATTTTTTGTTTCCAGATAGTCGTCTGCATTTGCAGCGTCAATTCCACCTGTCGGAATAAATTTTACAGTAGGGAAAGGGCCGCTGAAGGCCTTTAGCATTTTTGTTCCTCCACTGATTTCTGCTGGAAAAAACTTAAGTACATTAAGGCCATACATTAAGGCTTTTTCTATCTGACTTGGATTGTTAATTCCCGGGAAAATAGGCATGTCATTTTTAATACACCAGTCAACTGTTGCTTCGTTAAAACCTGGAGACATTGCAAACTGAGCTCCGCTGTTTTTAGCAAGTTCTGCAAGTTTTGGATTTATAACAGTTCCTGCCCCACAGAGCATTTTTGGACACAACTGTCTTACAGCCTTTATACATTCACCAGCTTTTAAGAAATCATTTTCATCTCCGTTGGCACTTCTGAATGCAAATTCTACGGCGCTATATCCGCGGTTTATAAGAGAATGAGCCAGTTTTACAGCTTCATCAATATCAAAAACTGTAACAACTGGGATAATTTTTACTTCACAAAGTCTGCTAACAATTTCTTCAAACATTTAATTAATTATAGTTTATTACACTACTATCCTCAACAAAAAAATGCCGCCTATTCTGCATTTACAGAACAGACGGCAAGCTATTGTTTGAGAACTACAACTTTATAATTAGAATGAATATTTCCAGTAAACAGGGAAGTTTACGTTAGTGTAATCTTCACCAAAGAATACGTTTACACCTGCACTAAGCTCATGGTTTCCAAGAGTATATGTAACAGCTGGATTAACATGGAAGCGTGCATCAACTTTTTTGTCGCTGTCAGATTCTGCATCCAAAGCTGTTGCAAAGGCACAGTCCAAAGAAAGTGATTCAATTACATTGTAGCCTGCTGTTGCTGCGATGTAGAAATCATATTCATTGTCTTTAGAATCTGTGAAGTTTGTTGCAAAATCAAGAGCTGCGTGGAAAGCTTCTTTTTCATAAGTTGCTGCTGCTGTAAAGAGGTTACCTGCAACTACGCTTCCTCCAGCTTTTACAACATCTGGTTCTACAGAAGTGTTGTAACCAAATCCTGCATTAAGAACAAGACCTTCAATCTTTAAAAGACTTCCGTATACACCAAAGCCAAAGCCGTCTGCTTCATTTACTTCGCTTGCAGAATTGTCTGCAACGTTGCGAACAGTTGCGGCTAAAGCAAAAGCGTCTGTTGTATATTCAGCACCAAAGTTAACTACAGGTTTATAATCGTCATGTCCGAAAACAGAAGTGAAATCAAGACCTGCACCAATTACAAGTCCTTCCATTGGTCTTACAATAGCACCTAAATCACTTCCAATGTTACCTGTAGAAACATTGTCGTCCCAGATTGGGAAGTAAGAACCAGCTGCCCACATTTTTTCGTGGAACTCAAATCCAAGAATATCAAGTGGACGTACTTCAATATAAGTGTCACCAAAATCATAACCTGGACCAGATGAATCTTCATCTGTTACTCCTAAAGCAAAAGCGTCTTCTCCATCGCTTGGGGCTGCAACTTTGTTTGACCAGAAAACAAGTTCAATCATTGCATCTAATTTTTCTGAAGAATATTCAAAAACTGATTTATTTTTGATTCCTGCGAAATCTGAATCTGTATCTTCATCACCTTCTTTTACAATGTTTACAATATCACTTGAAACTTTGTTAGAAAATGAAACTTCTGTCTCTGCAAAAGCAAAGCCACAAGCCAGACTAAGAGCAACTGCTGCTACAACTTTTGATTTAATCATTTTGTATCTCCTTTTAGAGTTAGATAAGACTAACTAACTTTTAATGTTGATATAAAAACATATTATTTAAAAAAAGACAAGTATTTTTTATAAAAAAAGTTAGTTTTGCCTAATATTTTTTAATTATTCTGAAGGTGGCTAAATCTTTTATAATCATTTATAATAAAAATATGACAAAAATAAATATTAAAGTTGTGGCTTCTGAAGGAGCCGTTTTACCTGTGTACAAAACAGCAGGTGCTGCCGGTGCTGATATTTGTGCCCTTTTAAAAGAGCCTGTGATTATTGAAAGCGGAAAATCTGCGATGATTCCTACAGGGCTTTTTTTTGAGATTCCGGAAGGTTATGAAGTTCAGATTCGTCCACGTTCCGGTTTAGCAGCAAAAAATGGTGTAACTGTTCTAAATACCCCAGGTACAATCGACAGTGATTACCGCGGTGAAATCAATGTAATTTTAATTAACCTTGGCAATAAGCCATTTACTGTAAATAACGGCGAAAGAATTGCTCAAATGCTGATTGCACCTGTTATTCAGGGGGACTTTAGCGTGGTAGAAAACCTTGAAAAAACAGAACGAGGCTCTGGTGGGTTTGGTTCTACAGGAGTTTAACGAGCTTTGATTTTAGGAAGGTAAATTTTGCCCGACATCACGGAATTAAAAAAGAAACTGGAGCAGGCGTTTAGTATTATTTCTGACCGCAAATCCAGAGCCTACAAAAAAATTGAACCTCTTATTGACTGGATATTAAAAAAAACAGGACCGGTGATAGAATTCTGTCAGGAAAAATATTCCTGGTTTGATAAGAATATTTTAAAATCCGGGGAATTAAAAAACAACATCCTGATAAAATATCTTTTTAAAGATTTATTTTTGTACTTTCTGGTTGCTTTTCTTTTCTTTTTTATGATTTTTTTTGTAAATCAGATTCTTCTGACTGTAGAACAGCTTCTTTCAAAGTCAGCTCCATTTAGCGATGTAATGCGCATTATGTTTTACAGTCTGCCTTTTATTATTGCTCAGTCAGCTCCATTTGCTACTCTGGTAGGTTTTTCTATGAGCCTTGGTGGCATGATGAGCAGTAATGAAATCCTGATTTTCCGTGCTTCTGGTTTTTCTTTTATAAAGATTTTTTACCCTGTTATCATTTTGGGAGCAGCTATTTCTGTAGGCTCTTTTTTTGTAAATGATTATCTTTTGCCTTTGGGCACTATGAAGTACAATCAGCTTTTCAGAAAAATCATGCAGTCTACACCAACAGTTTCCCTGGAATCTAACAGTGTAAAGGCTTTGGACAGTTCAAGCATTGTAATGGGGCATGTAAATTCTGGCGAAGTCAGCGATCTGATTCTTTTTGATACAGATGATGATTCTGATAAAGTAATAATTGCAGGAAAATCTACCCTTAAAGGCGGTCAGACAGAAGGCGTTCTTATGGAACTTTCCATGAATGATTCAACTGTTCTTTCTATTAATAAACGTGACAGGCATAATTATGATGTAATGGAATCGGAACGAACTGTCCTTAATGTTTTTGATAAGGCAGTGCTTGGCAATACTTCACATTCTGCCCGGGAAATGACAACCTATGATCTTTCCAGAGAATTAAAGCACATGAAAGAATCAAATGGAGATTCCTATTCAGAACGGCGAAGACTTCGCCTGTGGACGATGGAGTTTCATAAAAAATTTGCACTTCCATTTGGTTCTATATTTTTTGCATTTCTTGCTTTTTCAATTGCTTTTGTTTTTGGTAAGCATCGTGGCCAGACAATCTGTCTTTTTATAGGACTTGTTGTTTGTGTTCTTTATTGGGCAATGCAGATAATGGGGCAGCTATTTGTTCAGAGAGTAGGGCTTAATCCCTTCTGGTGTATCTGGGTTCCAAACTTTGTAATAGGTTTTATGGCTCTGATATTCCTTGCAATTCTTTTAAAAAAATAGGAAGGCGGGAGAAAGTATTTTTGAAACTTGTGGGATATCTGCTAAAAAAAATAATTCCTCTTTTTATAGGTGCGGTATTGTTTTTTGCCCTGGTTTTAAATCTTGTAGATTTGTTTATGAATCTTACAACTTACCTGCAAAACGGATGTTCCTGGCATGATATTGGTGTTGTAATGCTGAATTATATTCCAAAAACAATATGGTATGCAGTTCCTGTTGCCATTTTGTTTTCTACTTCTTACACCTTAAGTAATATGTATGCCAATAATGAACTTGAAGCCCTGTTTGCTTCCGGAGTTTCTCTTTTTAAATTTACTTTTCCGGTCCTTTTGCTTTCTTTTATTCTTTCTTTTGTACTTTTTGCCTTTGAAAACGGCCTTGTTGTACAGACTTATGAAAAAAAGGTAAAATTACAGAATCAGCTGCTCCAGAAATTTGAAAGTGATAATAACAATAATGTCATTGTAATTTCTGATAACGGTAAAACAATTTATAATGCTGCCCGTTATTATGAAGAAACAAAGAGGCTTCAGGATCTGTATCTGGTATTCCGGGATGATAATAAAAATCTGATTTGTATTATTCATTCCGACATAGCCGCCTGGGACTTTGATGCTGGGCACTGGCGGCTCCAGAATGCACTGGAATACGTTCGAAATGAACAAGGTCGCTTTATAACAACTGCTTTTGATTCTTCACTGGAAGAAAAACTTACTGAAAGCTATAAAATATTCCGAAAAAATATTGTAGACATTCAGTCGGTTTCTGCAAAAGAAGCAAAAATTTATATTGATCACCTTCGTAAAGCGGGACTCCCATTTGGAGAACAGCTTTCTGAATATTACAAAAAGTTTGCTTTTCCGTTTATAGTTTTTATTGTTGTTTTTCTTTCAATAGGGCTTACCGGAAAAACTAAAAAAAATGTACTGCTAATCAGTCTTGCCTCGTGCATCAGTGCTTCGGTTTTATTCTACGTAATGCACATGGTAACAATGGTTTTTGCAAAACACGGCTATATCTCTCCTTTTAGCGGAGCCTGGTCGCCTGTGATTTTATTTACAATTGCGAGTATAATATTATTAAAATACAGCAGAACCTGATTTAAGGTTGAATAATTAATTTTAAGGTGATTAAGAACTGTAAAACCACCTTTTTGAGGATTTTAATTTATGGAAAATACGATTATAAAAAATATTTTTGACATACATCACAAATCGGCCGATGGAAAAGCCCGTACAGGCGTTATTCATCTTGCCCACGGAGATGTTCAGACTCCTGTTTTTATGCCAGTTGGAACTAATGCCACTGTAAAGGCAATGCCAAAGGATTTTCTTGAAGAAATAAATTTTGAAATTATTCTTGCAAATACCTATCATCTTTATCTGCGACCAGGTGCAGATCTTATAGAAGAAGCCGGTGGACTTCATGGTTTTTCTAAATGGAACCGCAACTTTTTAACAGATTCCGGCGGATTTCAGGTTTTCAGCCTTTCTAAACTTCGTAAAATTACAGATGATGGAGTTCGCTTTCAGAGTAATATCGACGGAAGCTATCATATGTTTACACCCGAAAGCGTAGTTCAGACTCAGAGAAAATTTAATTCCGACATTCAGATGCAGATTGATGTTTGTACGGGAGCTGGAGAGCCAAGAAAAGTGGCAGAAAAGGCCCTTAAAGTTACCAGTGACTGGCTTTTACGCGCTAAAAAGGAATGGGAACACGCTGTAAATGACCAGGGTTACAAAGGAGTACTCTTCCCGATTGTTCAGGGAAACTTTTTTGAAGACCTTCGTAAACAGAGTGCAGAGTTTGTTGGGGAACAGGATCTTCCTGGAATTGCTATTGGCGGTCTTAGCGTTGGCGAAACTCCAGAAGAATTTACAAAGTTTTTGAATTACACCGTTCAATATCTGCCAGAAAATAAGCCAAAATATGTTATGGGAATCGGTACACCAGAATATATTCTTGATGCGGTTCAGGCTGGAATCGACATGTTTGACTGCGTTCTTCCTACCAGAAATGCCCGTAACGGTTCTTATTTTACCCATCGAGGTATGCTTTCTATTAAGCAGGAACGCTGGACACATTGTCATGAACCTCTGGACCCGGAGTGTAACTGTAAAGTTTGCCGCACTTACACCCGTTCATATTTGCGTCACATTTTTAAGGAACAGGAAATCTTAAGTTCAATTCTTGCAAGCTATCACAACTTGTATTTCCTTCACAATATGATTCACGAAATCCGTGCGGCTATTAACGAAGATCGCTTTGAAGAATACAGAAAGAACTTTTTGGAAAAATTCCATCAGGGAGTTTAGGGGGAAATTTTGAAGAAGTCAGTCCGAATCGCAATTTTTACTCTATTTTCTGCCGCTTTGTTTGCTCAGGAGGCTGACGCCCCGGTTCAGGTTAATGATTTGTATCCGTTGGGACCTGCTCCAGAAGAAATTGACCCTGAAATCAATGAGGCTGTAGAAGAACAGGTTTCTAATATTATGGACGGGCTGGAACTTTCAGAAGAAGAAAAAAAACTGATGGAACAGCCTGATGCAGAAACTAAGACAGATGATGCTTCTGCTTCTGGCACGGACAAAACTGATACACATTCGGAAGAGCCTGCTCCAAAAGAAGAAGGCGAGCCAGAATCAGAAGTTCAGGAAGTGCAGGACGAATCAGCCCAGGAAGAAACAGCTTCTGAACAGGAAGAAGCAATAACAGAAGAATCTCAGAACGAAGAGGCCCCTTCTGAAGAAGAGGAAGAAGAATCTGAAGAGAAAAAATCGAATTCTCCTGCGGGGATTTCAGAAGTGCCTCCAAAAAAGCGCCCAAAGCCTATAGATCACGATAAGGCAAAGGCTGCAGAAGAAAAGGACGAAAACGAAGAGGTTCCTGAAAATAACCGGAATACAATTAAGTACGGACTTCCTTCTGAAATTACAAAACTTCTTGATGAATTAATGGCAAACGAAGATCCTCGTTTTACAGAAGAAATCTACGACCTTTTTGAAGTAACTGAAAATATTCAGATTCAGCAGAAAATCCTTGAATATTTTGGAAAGCTTGAAGACCCGTGTCTTGAAAACTTTGCAGTAACAATTCTTAATGATCCTTACGACACAAAGGCCGACGTTGTAAAGTCCTGCTTTGAATATATTCAAAAAGTTCACACAAAAGAAGCAATTCCAGCAGTTTTTACAATTCTGGAAAGCGACAACGAAACTTACTTTAACGACACACTTTCTACAATCGGCGAAATTGGAGATGCTCAGTCTGCTCTTTCTGTTGCAGAATATCTTGAGCGCGATGATTTGTCTGATGCCCAGCGCCAGACTTTGATGAAGACTTTGGGAAAACTTCATGCTGTAGAAACTTTTGATAAAATTGTTGCAATCCTTGAAAACGAAGATGAAAACTCTTTTGTGCGCATGTACGCGGCAGAAGCTCTGGGGCTTATGGGGAAAATGGAAGCCGTTCCTGTTCTTATAAATGCTTTTAAGGATGCAAACCCTAATTTGCGCCAGTATGCAATAAAAGGCCTTGGAGAATTTCCTCAGGATGAAAAGGCACAGGCTGCAATTCTTCAGGGAATCCGTGATGAGCACTGGAAGGTTCGTCAGGAAGCAATTAATGTTTCTAAAAAGATTCTTGATTATCATGCAATTCCATATTTGATGTATCGTGCAGAAAACGACAGTGAACGCATCATCAAAGAAGCCGCAATTTCTGCCTTGTCGCTGTACAACGACTCTAATGCAGACCGTTTCTTAAAAGAAATGCTTGAAAAGAAAGTTCCTGACAATATTAAGATTAAAGCTGTTATTGCACTTTTGGAAGCAGAGCACGGCGAAGAAGAAATTATTGCACTTGCAGAAAAAGCTCTTTCTGATGTGCGAATGAAAAATCTTGCAAAAGGTATTGGAAACGAGCTTGCCAAACGTTCAAAACACAGTTACGAAGAAATTTGTCTTAAATATCTGGAAAATAAAGATAGCGATATTCAGAATATTGGTCTTGATATGTATAAAAATTACAAGTTCAATGGTGTTGTAGAAGAAAAAATCCGCTCAATTGCGCTTGACCGCAAATCAAACGGATCTGTTCGTAACCGTGCCAAGAAAATGCTTGGCATAGAAGATGAAGAAAAGAAAGAGTCAGAGAAAAAAGACTAATCTTTCTTATTGTAGAATTTGTTCACAAGTCGCAGGGCGTCGTTAATGCGCTCATGGGCTTCCGCACTGAACTCTACATCTTCTTCTACAAGAGTTTCCAGACTTGCGTGGGTTTCCTGCAGTGCTGTAGAAAATCCGCGTGAAGTTTTAAGCCAGTAATTTCCTTTTCCGTCTGTAAAAAGAGTAATAAATCCATATTCCTTATTCTTCTGCTTTGCAATTGCTGTGCGAAGAACTGTTTCCAGTGCAAAAATAATCTGCTCTTTTTCTACTTCGTTGTAAATATTGCCGTTTAAGTGACGGTTCCATTTTTTTTCGGCAATTGGAGTAAGTACAATATTTTTTGCAATCTCAATAATCTGCGAAAGTTTTTCGCCATCAAGAATCATTCCGTTATCTTTTGTGATGATGCGGCCACGCAAGTTTGCACATGCCTTAATTTTGTTTTTATCTGCTTCATTCTGAACTGCAAAAATAAAGCGTTCAAGCGGTAAAAGGGCAGTTTTCTTTCCTTTAAATTTTTTTGTTTCAAAAATATCACCGCCAAAAGAAAAGCCTTCGTCTTTGTCGTTTGCTGTTTTTTTGTTTTCTGCTGCCTTTTTATCAGATTTTTTAACAGGTTTTGGTTTTATTTCTACGTCTTTTTCGCGGTCTTTTGCATTTTTACATGCCATAAGGCGTTCAAAAAGAGACGGATTAATCATGTCGAGCATTGGATGAGTAAGAGGTGAAACGCTCATTGCAAAAATGCGGCTTGTTCGCACAATCTCTCCTGCAACAATAAATACAGGATTCTGGCGGAACATTACGCTTCCTGGATGAATACAGATATGACCGGCTGTAAGTGAACGGTAATTTTCACGACCTGTTCTGATGCATACAAACTGAATCATACCCGCTGCAATACAGCACAAATAATCCTGCATGCTTCCGTTTTTGGATGTAAGAGGAACTCCCATTTTGTCGCCAACGATTTCGCCAAGCTGAATATAGATATTTTCTATTTCTGCCATTATGCGTTCGTCCAGGTAATTTTTTCTGCAGAATTTTTCGCGGTTATCAGTCTGCTTCCATGCATTGAACAGGTTGATGTAAGTTCCAAAATCGCCCTGAAGGTCTCTGAAACGGTGATGTGCCTTGCGGGCTTCCATCTCTTCATTCGGTGGAAGAACGAACGGTGAGTTTGCGCTCAAGAATGAAGCGGCAACAAGTGCCTTGTCGATAACGTCAGGGTAGCGCATGATTGCTTCTACAATAATTCGGCTGATTCTAGGCTCCAGCGGGAATTTTACCATCATCTTTCCAATATCAGAAAGATTATTGTCACTGTCGAGTGCCCCCAGCATATTCAAAGTGTCTACGGCACCAATAATTCCTTCCCGGCCAGGAGAAGCAATAAAATCAAAATTATAAAAATCCGTGATTCCAAGTTCTGCCATGCGGAGAACTACTTCGCTAAGGTCTGTGCGGTAAATTTCTTCTTTTGTGTACATTTCCCGGCTTTCAAAATCCTTGCGGGAATACAGTCTGTAGCAGGTTCCTTCATGAGTTCGTCCAGCTCGTCCTTTACGCTGGTTTGAACTTGCCTTACTTACAGTTGTTTCTATAAGACTTGAAGTAAAAGTTCGGGGACTGTAAAAATTCAGCTTTGCAAGACCGCAGTCGATTACTGTTGTAATATCCTGAATTGTAACAGAAGTTTCTGCAATGTTGGTAGAAATTACAACCTTCTTTTTTCCTGCCGGAGGATTGTCAAAAACCCGTTCCTGTTCTTCTTTCTGAAGACGGCCGTAAAGTGGCAGTACCCAGAGCTGGCGGCTGAAAGGTGCGTGCTCCAGCCTGTACATACAGTCTTTAATGATTTTTTCTCCCGGTAAGAAAATCAAAATACCGCCTTCATCCCCGTTATCAAGTACACGGTCTACAGTGCGGCAGATTTTATTCAAAATTGCATCGCAGCCGGCCTCAGTTGCAGTTGTTGCTCCACCTTCAATTGGGTCGTAAACAAGGCTTACCGGATATGTAATTGTATCAATGGAAACAATTGGTGCATTATCAAAATACTCAGAAAAGACCTGAGTGTTCATCGTAGCCGAAGAAACAATTACGTGAAAATCTTTTCGTTCCTTCAAAACACGTTTTACAAGGCCAAGTACAAAGTCAATGTTAAGGCTTCGTTCGTGCGCCTCGTCAATCATCAAAACACTGTATTTAGAAAGCCACGGATCCAGCTTCATTTCCTGAAGTAAGATACCGTCTGTCATAATCTTTATTCTTGTGTCCTGATTTGTCTGATCTTCAAAACGCATCTTGTAGCCAACGAGACCCGGGTAGGTAGTACCAAGCTGTTTTGAAATAAATTCGCTTACGCTGAGTGCTGCAATTCGGCGAGGCTGAGTTACACCAATTATTCCGTTTGTTGCGTATCCAGCTTCGTACAAAATCACTGGAATCTGTGTTGTTTTTCCAGAGCCTGTAGGGCTTTCTACAATTACAACCTGATGATTTTCCAGGCAGTCTAATATTTTCTGTTTTTGAGCGTAAACTGGTAATGATTTGTAGTCTATTGCCATGTAATTAAATCCTTTGTTTGTTCCGAGTTAACCTTAATCCGCCGTTCAATGTATGATGCCCAGTCATTACGTTTTACATCTTTCAGATAATCTACAAAGTCCTGATTAAGCGGCTTGAGCACAAATTCCCAGGCGGTGTTGATGTAAGTAGTAATAAAAATCGGTTCCGCCTTTTTAATCTGAACGGAATATTCAGGTTTTCCTTCTGTATTATAGCGTGTTTTGCCAGGTTTAGTCTTTACAAATTGAACAGAATATAAAAGTCCGTCGCCAGTGTGGTCGCGTTCGCTCATTGGAGTGCTCAAATCAAAAGTTGGCTGAATTCTCTGTGCGCTGATTGTATTCCCGTTTGCATACATAATCAGCTTGTGTCTTCCGCTTTCTGATTCAAACACAAACTCACGGTCTTTTATAATATGAGCGTGATTTGCCCAGACAACGTCTGCAACTTCCAGAAGTTGTAAATAAAAATCACGTTGTCTTTTAAGCACTTCTCGTTTATATTCAGGCTCATCTGCATGCATGGAAATTACAAATAAATCACACGGATTTTCTGCGCGAAGTTTTTTACAGTATTCTACAAATTCACGGTGCGATTTTTCTGATGTATGCACATAATTTATGAGTGCCTGATCATGCGGATAGTTGAGGATTCCTGTTACTGGTAAAAACAAAATCTTCCAGCCGTTTTTTTCTATAATATTATAAGTGTAAGGATCTCCTTTTTTATTTTTAAGACCAGAAAAATAAACGTGTTTTCCCTCATCTGCATATTTTTTTGTAATTTCTTCTGCTGTTCTGATTGTTTCTGCAATGCCTTTTTCAAACTGATCAAAAGAGTGATTGTTTGCAAGCGAAAAAACGTCAAAACCCGCGTCAATTGCAGCTTCTACATAACGTCGCGGAAGATTAAAATTCGGGTAAGACGAAACGGGCTTTGTCTGATCAACAGGCGATTCAATATTTGCAAAGGCAAGATCAGCATTTTCTATGTAATTTCTTACGTCGTTCCAGATTTTGTCATATTTTGTGATGTTGTGATTTACTGAATGAGCCATTACATCGCCTGCAAAAAGAAGGGAAAGGGTATTTGATTCAACTTCGTGAATCGGGGATGTTGTTTTGTTTTGAGATGAGTTTTCTGCTGTTTTATTTGATGCGCAGGAAGTAATAGTGAGTATAAATAAAAATGCCGCATAACGAAAAACTTTTCGCATTGTTTCCATTATACGGCATTTTAATCAAAATTGAAAAAGAAAATTTCAACCACAGATAGGACACAGATGATTTTCTATTTTTTTATCCGTTCTATCCGTGTCAAAAATCTATTTCTTCCAGATTTTTTCGCGTACAAAAGTCTGGTTGCGGTCTGCACCAACAGAAACGATACCAACCTTTGTGCCTGTAAAGTCTTCAATGAACTCTACATAAGCCTTGGCATTCTTTGGAAGTTTTTTGTAGTCTGTACATTTTGTAATGTCAGCCTTCCAACCGTCAAACTTCTTAAGAACTGGTTTTGCGCGGTTGAGCTCAGGAATTGAAGTAGGGAAGTCAGTTACAACTTTTCCGTCAATATCGTAAGCAACACATGCTTCAATTTCGTTCATGTCATCATAAATATCAAGGTGAGTAAGAACAAGGTTATCGATTGAGTTTACGTGGCATGCATAGCGCAAAGCAACAAGGTCAAGGTAACCGCAGCGGCGTGGACGACCTGTTGTTACACCAAATTCGTTACCAGTATTACGAACATAGTCGCAAAGTTCGCCTTCAGTATCAGCATTGAATTCAGATGGCATAGGACCATTACCAACGCGTGTTTCGTAAGCCTTGAATACACCGTAGATTTTGTCCAGAGCTTTAGGACCAATTCCAGAACCGGAAGAAGCTCCGTAAGAACCAGAAGCGCCAGATGAAACATAAGGATATGTACCAGAGTCAATGTCCAGCATAGCACCCTGAGCGCCTTCGAACAAAATCTTTTCATCGCGGTATTCATACATTTTAGCCGCAATGTTTACGCGCATTTTAATAAGCTGGTCTTTATACTGTTCAAGGAATTTTTTGTCTGCATCGTCAAGGTCATTCCATTTTTCATCCCAGTCAAGGTCTGCAACGCGGATACCGTCGCGCTCAGATTTCATAGAATATGTAGTACCGATTCCTCGGCCTGTAGTTCCGATAGGGCGCTTACGGGCTGCATCGCGGGCCTTATCCATTTCGCGGTAGCCTGGAAGAGTAAGGTGGGCACGGTCAGAAATAAATACTCGGCCTTCCCAGTTTACACCGTTGTCTTTGAGCATCTGAAGTTCCTTAAAAAGAGCCTCAGGGTCGATTACCATTCCGCTTCCAAGGAAAACTGATTTTTCCGGGTAAAGGATTCCAGACGGAACCTGATGGAGAGCGTACTTTTTCCCATCAACAACGATTGTGTGACCTGCATTAGCGCCGCCCGCAAAACGAACAACGTATTTTGCATCCTGAGCAAGGTAGTCAACGATTTTTCCCTTGCCTTCATCGCCCCACTGGGCACCCATTACTACAATATTCATGGTTTTACTTCCTTCCGCAGAATCATCGCGGAGTAAAAGAGATTTTTTATGCTGGCTCGAAGAATCATCTCAAGTCTCAGCACGCGATACTATATCACAAAGCGAGGTTTTAGTCATTATGAAGTTTTTAAGCAGATTTTAAGTTTATTACTTAAAATTTAGGGAAACAACAACAGAACCTGTATTCTGATCTTTTCCACCTTCATTTGAGTTTGAAGTGCCTGTAAGTGCTGAAATGCTTGAATTGTCTAGTGTATTTCCAAGGTTTGCAACGTAGGCTTGTAGATCCTGTGTTTTTATAAGAGCAAGGAGCTGTGGTGGAATAAAACGGCCAGAAATAGCATCAAGCTGGGTATTCTGTCCTGCAAAGACTGGTGTTCCGATTACAGCTTCTCCTATTTTTTTTGTAGATGAAAAAACTGAACTTGAAGTTTCTGGCGGAAGATAATCGTTTGCAACGTCATCGCTGGCTACATTAGCTTTTGGATTTATTGTTTTAGAAGAAGCTACCATGCCTAGCATAGCTGCAATTTTTCCACTGGCCCATACAGAAAAGAAAGTTCCTCGTACTGAGGCTGTAGAAACAGGGGAGCGGACCTTAAAATCTGTACGCTTGTTTTCTGCGTGTTTTACGCTTGCAGAAAGTTTTCCGCTGTCTATAAAGAATTGAGCCTGCTCTTTTTTATCGTTTTCTGTAAGCTGTTCGATTGTCATTCTTGTTAATGAAGCAAGTGTTACTGTGGATTCTTTTACTGCAAAAACTGCTTCTGAATTAAAGCCTGTGCTGACTATGTCCCCGCGGGAAAGTGTTGTGCCTTCTGTTAGAGGTGCCCAGGCTGTTGTGTTTGCCTTTAATACTTCGACTTTTCCTTTTACGGAAACAACTTTTGCATTAAGTGCCTGTGCGCTAATTGTAAAACTAAGTAAAACTGAGCTTATGATTACTGCAAATAATTTTTTCATTTTTTCCTCCGTTTTTAGAAAAGCTAGAATGCAAGGTTTGTACTAAGTGTAAATATTGCTTTTTTGTCTTCTGAATTTTTAGGGAAGAACTGACTTACTGTAGCATTTATCCCTAAATCGCTGAATATTTGAAGTCCAATGTTCAATCCGGCTTCTGTTCCATAGTATTCTATGTCTGATTCTGGCCAGTTGAAGATTGCGTTTCCGTATGCTCCGAGTAAGAGTTTTTCTGTTGGTTTTATAGATGCATTAACTCCTGCTTTTATAAGGCTTGTATATTCTGGCTCTGAATATGAATTTACTGCCGTCATGCTTGTAAAACCTTTAAATGGTTTTAAGCCCATTTGTTCGCCAGAAGCATAGATTCCGTTTAAGGAGATTGCTATGTCTTTTACGTCTGGAAGAATTGTAAAGTTGAGTTTTGTAAGATTTGAGATTCCATCGCCATCACTAAGTTCTGAGCCAACTGTTGATGTGAGTGCATAGCACAAATGGCGAAGTAAATATCCGTTTAAGCCAAGGGTTCCGTAAATTCTGTTGTAATTGTCTGAACCATTTTTTACTCCCGGAGTAGCAAGGCTTGCAAGGAATTCTGCGCTTACTGTCTGGTTTGCAAAAAGATATGGGAATTCAACATTGAGTGCAAGGTTTGTGTAGGCTGGGGCAAAATAATATCCTTTTTTTGTGTCCAGTTTGTAATCTGAACTCTGTTTGTTTAGAATTGTTACATTCTGTGCGTTTAGAAGTCCTGTATAGTTTGCGTAGGCTTTTAAGAAAATGCTGGAAAAATCTGCTGTAATAAGAGCGCCATCAGAAGTCTGAGAAAGAATCAGTCCGCTGAGGTCTGTAAAATTAAAGCGACCGGCATTAAATGCTACTGTCCCTGTTCCTGCATTAATTTTTTTGAAGAATCTTAAGTTTTTTAAATCATAAATCAGAACGGTTTCTGCGGCATCTGAAGTTTCTAAATCTGTAGAATAAAAACGATATTTTGCTTCGGTTTCTGCTGCAATAAAAGTTGTGGAATTAATATTATGGCGGAACCAGCCTGTAAGAATTTCATCCTGTTTTAGAGAAAAATTTTTAAATTCCCCATCTTTTGGATAAGACGGAGTACCCAGTTTTGAGTATGTTCCAAGGCTTCCTCCAAAATCCAGCGCATATGCAAAAGAACTGAGTGCAACCAGAGCGGCAAGTACAATTTTTTTAGTTTTCATTAGAAGCCTCCTTTTTTAGAATCACATTCGCTAAGTATGTTAATAAATTCTTTGCCACTTACAAATGCTGCGGGATCTGTGTCGTTTGGTACAATGTTCATTGCTTTTAATTCGCGAAGAGCATAGCGCGGGGCTTTTGTAATTCTAAAAAGAAGTCCGCCTTTTATTTCTGCGGCTTTTACACACAAAAAAGACATATCTTTGATTTTTATTTCATCTGAGCTCTGGACGTTTTTGTTTTTGATAAACTTATTTTCCTTCAAAATATCAAAAGCTTCTGCTTCTGAAATATCATCTGAAGCAAGTCCTGATTGAATTGCAATAAAGTAGCTTGCATCTGCATAGGTTATTCTTTCTACAGAAAGTAACTCTGTGACTTTTTGTGCTGACTGGGCGCTCGCACTAAAAATCATGGCTGCAACAATAGTTGATAAAAATAATCTCTTCATTTTTTTAATATTCCTTTATGAAAAATTATAACATGGGTTTATAATAAATGGTATGATAAAAGTAAAAGATTTCGCAAAAAAACAGGCTGAGTTAATTATCATTTTTGCTGCTGCTTTAATCAGCATTTTATTATGGATAGCTGGCGCTTACAGAAAGATTGATTATAAGGCCTATGACGTTATGCTTCCGTTTACAAAAGAAATAGAAGATGATACTCCTTTGCTTCTTGTAGAAGTTGATGATTTTGCTATAGATTTGGTTGGTGACTGGCCCTGGACCCGCGATATTATGGGAAATGCCCTTTTACGAATGAAGGAGCTTGGCGCCGAGCGGGTAATATTCGATATTGAATATCTTTCAAATTCAAGTCTTGCTTTGAATCAGAAGGCTTTAAGTAGAATTAATTATTATTCTGATATAAATACCCTTGTAAATGATCTTGTTTTAGATACTGATAATTATCTTTCTCGATGTGTGCAGTTTTTTGGCAATTCCTGGCTAACTTTTAACATGCAGTCAATGGGGCTTGAGCGTACAGAAGAAGAGCAGAATTATTCCAGAACACGTTTTGGACTTTCTGTAAAAGACGACGGCGGACTGGTATTTAAGGGAAATGAAAAAGTCCGCTATCTGGAATCTATTGCAAGTGGTCTGAATGTAGAAAAATTTTTAACACCAGCTGTTTCTCCGATTATAAATGCTGCAAAAGGAGCGGGGTTTACGAACTGTTTTGTAGATCTGGATGGTATCCGCCGTCGTATTCAGCTTCTGGAAAAAAATGAAGATGCTTTTATTGGTCAGCTTGTTTTTGCACCGCTTGTGGATTTACTGGATGTTAAAAATATTGTTCGTACAAGGTCACATTTGATTCTGGAAGATGCGCTTGTGCCTGGAACGGAGAATCGCCATACAATTAAGATTCCGCTTGATGATTCGGGCTGTATGCTTATTAACTGGCTGCATTCGTCGTATAACGAAAGTTTTGGCGGCGATCTTGGAAATGTCTGGAAGAACCGTCACGAATCTTTTGCCTTTTTGAATCAGCTGGATAGCATTGAAGAATATATTGTTGATAATCTTAGCGCACTTGCAAGCCTTAATTATATAGAAAAAAATATTTATTCTAAGGCAGAAGACCTTTGTGTCCTTTACTCTCAGATTTTAGTGGCAAAAAACTTTTTACTTTCCTGTTGTAACGGTTTTGATGAACAGAATAATGCTGTTGAAGGCGGATTGAATCAAGAAATTATGGATGAGTATTTAAGTATGCGTAAAGATTTTTATGCACAACTGGCAGATTTTGATAAGGAACTTTTGAGTTATGGAGAAGGACTTGCGTTTACAAAAGACACGGCATTCAGTCAGGATGAAGTTTCTTATATCTGCGAGTTAATCAGCGCTTTTGATGATAATACAAATCTTTACAATTCGTATATTTCTGAAATGAAGAATAAATACGAAGGTGCTTTCTGTCTTGTTGGATTTACCGCAAATGCAAGTACAGATTTTGGTATTACGCCTTTTGACCGTATTTATGCAAATCTTGGTGTTCATGCAAATGTTGCAAACACAATTTTACAGGAAGATTTTATTACACCGCTTTCTGAATGGTGGGGACTTTTGTTTGCTGTTCTGGTGGTTTTTCTTGTGGTTTACCTTTGCAGAAAATGCAGCCTTGCTACAAAAATCACTTTTGGTTTGATTTATGTGTTTGCGGTTGTGACTGTTCTTGTTATTTTAATGGTAAGTTTTAAGATTTTTATTCCTCTTAGTATGCCTTCTACCTTTGTTCTGCTTAGTTTTATTGGAAATTCCTGCTTTAATTTTATTCAGCTTGAACGTGACAGAAGAACTCTGCGCCGTGGTTTTGATGCTTACGTTGCGCCAGAAATTGTAACTCAGATTGTAAAGAATCCTGATAAGCTTAAGCTTGGTGGAGATAATAAGCGCCTTACAGCTCTTTTTAGTGATGTAAGAAAATTTTCTGGCTTTACGGAATGTGTTAATCAGGAGGAAGGAGAGTCTAAGGGTGCGGTGCGTCTTGTAGAAATCCTTAACGGTTATCTTGGCGTTTTAAGCGATGCTATAATGGCTCAGCATGGTACAATTGATAAGTACGTTGGTGATGAGATTGTGTCATTTTTTGGTGCTCCGGTTGAGGATGAAGAAAATGCCTATCACGCGTGTGTTGCGGGAATCAGAATGCGTCAGGCAGAAGCTTATTTTAATCACGAACATATGGAAGAATTGCCGTTCCATCCTAAAACTGGAACTCCTTTCCTTTTAAAGTCCCGCGTGGGATTAAATACTGGTGATATGGTTGTTGGAAACATGGGTACTCAGAAAAAGCTGAACTACACGATTATGGGAAACAACGTGAACCTTGCAAGCCGTCTGGAAGGAACAAATAAAGAATACGACAGCTGGATTATGGCTAGTGAAAGTACCTGGAACGATGCAAATAATGGAGCTCATAAAGGGGAACTTGTTGCACGTCAGCTGGATTGTGTAAAAGTTGTAAACGTTGAAAAACCGGTTCAGATTTACAGCATTATTGGTCTTAGAAATGAACTTGCTTCTGCAGAACTGGAAGCAGCGGAAATTTTTAATCATGCAATGGAGTTTTATTTAAAAGGAAGAGAAACACCTGAAGAGCCTAAAAATCCAGATGATTTTAATGAAGCCATAAAATTCTTTGAGCAGGCTTATAAGTGCTATAGCGTTATTGATTCTCAGGATCCGGGATATATCTCTATGGAAAAAAAGATGATTGCGCGTTGTAACGAATTTTTGCAGCACGGTATTCCGGGGCCTTGGGATGGCGTTTACACAATGACCACAAAATAAAAGGCAATTGTAAAATCGTGCGGGTTTTATCCGATAATAACAGTATGAAACTGGCTTCTGCAATTGACGAATTTCTTCTTTATATGGGCTCTGTAAAAGGACTCAGCGAAAACACTGTCATCGGGTACAAAAATGATTATATTCTTCTTCTGGAACTGTTAGGTCATGACCGTGAACTTGATGACATTGTGCGCGAAGATTTGAATGTCTGCATTGGAGAACTTTCTAAACTAAAGCGTAAGAGCACCAGCATCAATCGTTTTATTTCTTCTATGAGGACTCTGTTTTCTTACTGTCATAAATTTGGTTACATTAAGACAAATCCTGCTCTGTCTTTAAAAACTGTAAAAATCTCTAAGCTAATGCCGCGTTTTATGACTGAATCCGAAGTAGAAACGCTTTGTGCAATGCCTGAAAAAAATGAGCTTTTGTGGGAAAGTCGGGATAAAGCACTTTTTGAAATGCTTTTTTCTTCCGGCTGCCGTGTGAGTGAACTTGCTGGCCTTAAGATTTCTGATTTTAACGGTGGAATTGACCGTGCTATTGTTCGTGGTAAGGGCAATAAGGATAGAGTCGTTTATTTTGGAGAGGCGGCGCAGAAAGCCTTTCTGGAATACCTTAAAGACAGAAAAAAACTGATTATTGAAAAGGGGCTTGATCCTAAGAATATCCAGAATGTTTTTGTAAATCAGAATGGCACTGCGCTTACAACGGGAGGAATAAGATTTATTCTTTCGCGTTATACTGGGGTAGAGGGCACAAAGCATCATATCAATCCTCATGCCTTCCGTCACACTTTTGCAACACAGCTTCTTTCTAACGGCTGTGACGTGCGCGTTGTTCAGGAACTTTTGGGACATTCAAGTATTTCCACCACTCAACGTTACACCCACGTGACTACCGAAAAATTGATAGAAACTTATAGAAATGCTTTTCCTCACAGCAAATAGAACAAGGGGGGCGGGAATTTTTTATTTGCCGAAGCCTTTGTAAATCATTATATTTTAACCTATGGGAAATAAGATTAAAATTAGAAGCACCACGATTCTTGCTGTGCGCAGAAACGGACAGGTTGCTATGGCGGGTGACGGACAGTGTACTCTTGGCGAGACAGTATGCAAAGGTAATTCCCGCAAAGTCAGAAAAATTTATGATGGAAAGATTCTTACAGGCTTTGCAGGAAGTGTGGCAGATGCGTTTACACTCCTTGACCGCTTTGAAACTAAAGTAAAAGAATATAACGGCGATATTATGCGTTCGGCTGTTGAGCTTGCAAAAATGTGGCGAACAGACCGTATGCTTCAGAAACTTGAAGCAATGCTGCTTGTTGCAGATAAAAACAAGATTCTTTTAATCAGTGGAGACGGTAACGTTATTGAGCCTGAACACGACGCAATTGCAATCGGTTCGGGCGGAAACTATGCATATTCTGCGGCTCTTGCTTATCTTGATTCTTCTGATTTGAGCGCAAAGGAAATTGCAGAGCGTTCTTTGAATATTGCCGGCAGTATTTGTATTTACACAAACCAGAACTTGACGATTGAGACACTGGAGTAAAGATTAATGGAAAACACAGAAAATAAAACAGAACTTACCCCAAAACAGATTGTAGAAAAACTTGACCAGTATATTATCGGACAGAAGAAGGCAAAGAAGGCTGTGGCTGTTGCTCTTCGTAACCGCTTTCGCCGTCTTAAGCTTTCGGAAGAAATTCGCGATGAAGTTGCTCCAAAAAATATTTTGATGATTGGACCTACTGGCGTTGGTAAAACTGAAATTGCACGCCGTCTTGCAAAACTTTGCGGGGCACCTTTCCTAAAAGTTGAAGCTACAAAATATACAGAAGTTGGCTATGTTGGACGCGATGTTGAATCTATGATCCGCGACCTTATGGCTGTTGGTTATAACGACGTAAAAGCCGAAATGGAAGAGCAGCTGCGCGAAAAATCTGTTGCAATCGTAGAAGAAAAATTGCTTGATTTGCTTGTGCCTGGTTCTGGCGAAAAAGACAAGAAAAATGATGCAAAACCAGAATCTATCCAGCAGGGCTTGATAACTCAGGCTGATGAAAATGGAATTACTCTTGATTTGAATAAACTTGCTTCTTCTTTGCAGAATACTCTTGATGCCGCAAATACAGCAGCCGCTGCCCAGCAGAAATCTGATGAAGAAAAGGCTGAAGAAGAGAGAAATAAATCTACACGCGAAAAATTCCGCACAATGCTTCGTGAAGGAAAACTTGAAGACCGTGAAGTTGATATGGTTGTTCACCGTTCTGTGGGAATGCCAAGCATGGAAATTATTGCGGGTGGTTCAATTGATGACCTTCAGAACAGTATGCAGGGCATTATCAATATGATGAATGGTTCCGGACGAGGAAAAAAGCGTTCTGTTACAATTAAAGAAGCTCGTAAAATCCTTACAGAAGAAACTCTGGACAATATGGTTGACCACGATAAGGTTGCAGACGAGGCTAAGCGCCGTGTAGAGCAGAGCGGAATCATCTTTATTGATGAAATTGATAAGATTGCCGTTCATGGTGAAAGTCACGGTCAGGATGTAAGCCGCGAAGGTGTTCAGCGCGATATTCTTCCGATTGTAGAAGGAAGTAACGTAAATACAAAAATGGGTGTTGTAGATACAACTCACATTCTGTTTATTGCAGCCGGAGCCTTTAGCGTTGCTGCTCCAAGTGATTTGATTCCTGAACTTCAGGGACGTTTCCCATTAAGAGTTGAGCTTGAATCACTTCATAAAGAAGACTTTAAGAAAATCCTTATGGAGCCAAAAAATTCCCTTATCAAACAGTATACAGCCCTTTTGGAAACAGAAGGCTTAAAACTTGAATTTACAGAAGACGCTCTTGATAAGATGAGTTTTATTGCAGAAGACGTAAACTCAAAGGCAGAAAACATTGGTGCAAGACGCCTTCACACAATTATGGAAAAGGTGCTTGATGAAATTGCCTTTGACGCAGACGAGCACGCCGGAGAAACAATCACAATTGATGCAAAATACGTTGAAGAAAAACTCAACGATGTTGCCTCAAGCGAAGACCTTTCAAGATACATTTTGTAAATTTATCTAAACTAATATTTTTGACATCCGATGATAAAACAAAGGATGTCAAAAATATGAATAGTTTTACACGCTCAATCGATTTATTACAGCGCGAAATGGATGTTTCGAGTCTGCGCTATCAGGTTACTTCTAATAACCTTGCAAACGCTGAAACACCAAATTTTAAGCGCCAGACTGTAAACTTTGAAAGCGAATTAAAACGCGCTTTTGAATCAGAAAAGATGGCGAAAGATTCTTTCCAGCTCACACGTACGGACGACCGCCATATCAAAATCAACCAGCCATACGATTACCGCGAAGTTCAGCCTCGTCGCGTAACAGACTATCTTTCTACCGCTAAAGCAAACGGTAACAACGTAGACGCAGAATACGAAGCAAACAATATCCTCCAGATTCAGATGCAGTACCGCTTACTCACACAACTCACAGCCTTTGAATTTGACCAGGTTAACACCGCTATGAAAAAATAAGATGCTAGTTTTGCCATGCAAAACTAGTGGTGGCGGCCGGTAAACATGCTATTGAAGGGTAAATTACGTCCGCCACCAGCTATGAAGAAATAACTTCCGTTTGTAGAACGGGGGCGTTGCGGGGCACTCCCCGCAGAAGGGGTAGCGAGCAACGCAGTGCGAGTGGGGGGAAGGCTTTCCCCTCCTAAGGAGTAAAAATATGGGACTTTTTACCAGTATAAATATTGCGGCAACAGGAATGAGTGCCGAGCGTCTTAGAAGCGATGTAATTTCTGACAACATTGCAAACGCAACAACAACAAGAACACAGGAAGGAGGCGCTTTCAAACGTTCTTCTGTAATACTTAGTCCGGTTTCGGATTCGCATCCTCAGTGGAGAATGCCTTTTGTGCCTTCTGACCTTGATAACGGTCCTGGAAGAGGTGTAAAGGTAATGGAAATTGTAAAAGATACCAGCGACGGTACTTTTGTTTATGATCCGGATCATCCTGATGCAATTAAATCTGGCCCGCACGCTGGTTATGTTGAATATCCAAATGTAAATATCGTGAACGAAATGGTAGATTTGATTTCTGCAAGCCGCGCTTACGAAGCAAATGCCACTGTTGTTGACGGTGCAAAAGATATGTTCAACGCTGCATTGGACATTGGCCGCTAGTTGATGTAAAATAAATTCGGGTGGTGGAATATGAAAATTGCAGAATTTGGCGCTCTTCAGATGGCGCGGACTGACCTTCAGCATTTTGGGAAATCAAGAATAACTTCTGTTCAGAATTCGGGAGAAATGCCAGTTGTTAATTCAATTAAAGGTGTTTCTAAGGATTCGGAACTTTATTTGCTTGGTGGTGTAAAAGAGGCTTCTTCACGTTCTTTTCAGTCTTATCTTATGGAAGCTTTGAATTCTGTAAACGGCAGTCAGCTTGAAGTAAACGCCGTTCAGGAAAAATTAATCACAAATCCTGATGATGTGGACATCCACGACGTTACAATTGCTATGTCAAAAGCCCGTATGAGCCTTAATCTTGCACAGAATGTAATTGATAGAATTACAACCAGCTGGAATGAAATAACTACAACGCGATAATAGCAAAAAAATTAAAAACTTTGTTCAAAAGTTTTTTAATTTTTTTACGAGAAAAAGCGTCGTCGATTAAAACTGCGAGAGCAGTTTTAATCGAGCAAGATAAATCATTCAGGCAATTGCAATAAAATAAATCTATCATAAAAATGGCTTGCGGTCGCGAATTATGGTGCAAAACCGCGCGATATCGTGCTACATGCTGTTTGTGATAGAGAAACTATAAAACTTGCCGCTCTCGCAGCAGTCACAAACAGAATGTTTTTGCCCCATGCTTCGCTCCCTCCGCCAGTTTGTACTGTAGATTCAATAATTTTTAATTGTCAAATTTTCCCCTATATGTTATAATTTACTAAATTTATATAAATTTCTTTAAAAAAAATAAAAGAAATTCGTTCACGGGAGGGGACAGATGAACGAATGGCTTAAAAAACTTGCTGAAAAGGTGAAGAACCTTTGGAAGAACGGTAAGCCGATTCAAAAAGTCATAATTATTGGTGTAATTGCAGTTATCATAATTGCTGTTGTTTCTGCGGCTAAAGTGTCTTCTAAGCCTACAACAGTAAGGGTTTTTACGCAGGCAATTACAGATCCTGACACTCTTACAAAAATCACAGACAGAATTGACGAAGAACATATCCCTTGTTCTGTTCAGGATGGTTATATCATCGTTGAAGATGAACGTACCGCACGTAAGCTTCAGACTCTTTTAGTGAGTGAAAACCTTGTCCCTTCTTACGTTCAGCCTTTTTCGGCAGCGATTTTTAAGCGTGACTGGTCAACAACTGATGCTGACCAGCTTATGAAGATGAATAAGGAACTTCAGAACGAAGTCCGCAATATGATTATTACTATTGATGGTATTCGTGATGCAAAGGTTGTAATTGTTCGTCCTGAAGATAAGCTTTTTGCTGCAGATCAGCGTCCTGTTTCTGCATCTGTTACATTATTTTTGAATAGTGGAAGTGATTTTGCTACAAACAGACGACGAATACTTGGTCTTCAGCGTCTTATTCTTTCTGCTGTTGAAGGTCTTACAGAAGATAATCTTGTAATTACCAATTCTCAGGGTGAACAGATTAATGATTTTGAAGGTATGGCCGAAAGTGATCGCATTGATCTTGTAGCAAAACAGCAGAAGAATATCAACAAAATGGAAATTCAAATGACTGCAGACATTCTTACAACACTGCAGGGCATTTTTACAGAAGACAGAATCCGAAACCTCAACGTAAAGCTTGAGATGGATTATTCTCAGAAAACAATTGATTCTACAAAATATTCTCCGATTGTCCGCAAGGAAGATAACCCCGACACTCCTTACGACGATTCAGATATGGTAGATTATCTTCCAATTTCCAGTCAGACTGTTACGAATGAATGGCAGGGAACTGGTTATAATCCAGAAGGTCCTGCCGGTGTTGAAGGTCAGACTCCACCTGTTTATTCAGATATGAGTAATGTAATCGGCCGTTCTACTCAGACAGGTGTTACTCAGAATAATGTAATCAATACAACAACGACTCATGAAGTTTCGGCTCCAAAACCTGAAAAATGGTCTGTTTCTGTAAACGTTGATGGTGTCTGGAAAAAATCTAAAGATCCAAAGACTGGACAGTGGGAATTTGATGAGTTTGGTGGAATTAAACGTACTTACGTAGAACCAACTCAGGCAGAATTGGACAGTGTAAGAAGTTATATTGAAGGTGCAATCGGTTATAACAGAAGCCGCGGTGATATTGTAAGTGTTACTGCTTTGCAGATTGACCGTACAAAACAGTTTGAAGAAGAAGATGCTGCTTATTTTGCAGCTATACAGCGCAGAAGAACAATTATTCTTGTTCTTGTTTCTATTGCCGTTATCCTTATTGGCTTTATCCTGTTCAGAATTATTTCCAAGGAAATGGAAAGACGCAGACGCGAACGCGAAGCTCGTCTTCTTGCGGAACAGCAGGCAGCACGCGAACGTGCCCTTTGGGAAGCAAAAGACGAAGGTATGGACGTTACAATGTCTGTTGAAGAAACAAGACGTATGGAACTTCAGGAAAATGCAATTGCTATGGCAAAAGAGCATCCTGAAGATGTTGCAATGCTCATACGTACATGGCTGATGGAAGAGTAGGGAGGAATATATGGCTGACGAAGCAGGTGGAGAAATAAAATCATCACCAAAACCAGTTTTGAAACCAGCTGGTGCTGGTGGTTCTTCTAAAAAGAACAACAAAGATTATAAAAGCCTTACTGGCCGTCAGAAAGCGGCTATTTTCTTAATCTCTATTGGTCCTGATGTTTCTGCAGAAATCATGAAGCATCTGCGCGAAGATGAGGTTGAAACACTTACATTTGAAATTGCCCGTCAGGAAAAAGTAAATCCTGAATTTAAAGATGCCGTTCTTGAAGAGTTCCAGGAACTCATGAATGCTCAGAACTTTATCACTACTGGTGGTATTGATTATGCGCGTGAACTTTTGGAAAAATCTTTGGGAAGTCAGAAGGCAATCGATATCATCAACCGCCTTACATCAAGCCTTCAGGTTCGTCCGTTCGACTTTATCCGCCGTACAGATCCGGCTCATTTGTTAAACTTTATTCAGCAGGAATATCCGCAGACTATTGCTTTGATTCTTGCTTACCTGGAGCCTGGAAAGGCTGCTGTTATTTTGCAGAATCTGCCGGAAGAAATGCAGGCAGAAGTTTCTAAGCGTCTTGCAACAATGGACCGTACATCACCAGACGTTTTGCGCGAAGTTGAACGCGTATTGGAAAAGAAGCTTTCTACTCTGTCTTCTGAAGACTACACTGCTGCCGGTGGTGTTGAATCTATCGTAGAAATCTTGAACCTTGTTGACCGTTCTTCTGAAAAGGCAATTATCGAACAGCTGGAAGAAGACGATCCAGACCTTGCAGAGGAAATCAAAAAGCGAATGTTCGTATTCGAAGATATTGTTATGCTCGACGACCGCGCTATTCAGAAGGTTCTCCGCGATGTCGATCAGCAGGAACTCGCAAAAGCGCTTAAGTCGGTTGATACTGAAGTACAGGACAAAATCTTCCGCAATATGTCTAAACGTGCGGCTTCTATGCTTAAAGAAGATATGGAATTCATGGGCCCAGTACGATTGAAGGACGTTGAAGAGTCTCAGCAGAAGATTGTATCTATCATCCGTCGTCTTGAAGACAGTGGTGATATCGTTATTGCACGTTCTGGCGAAGACGAACTTGTTTCTTAGTAAATAGAAGGTTTTGGGGAGGTATTTAACGTGGCAAAAACAGTTTTTAGACCAGGTGAAGCAAAAGAACTCGAAAAAAAGATGGTGTTGCCGCTTTTTAAAGATTACACTCCTGTAGAAGAAGAACCTGAAGTTGAAGAAGAAGTATATGAAGGTCCTACTGTAGAAGATTTAAAGCGTGAAGCAGAAGAATTTAAGGCTCAGTGGGAACAAGAAAAACAGCAGATGGAAAATGATGCTCAATTAAAAGCTGAAGCCATCATTAAAAAAGCCGAGGACGCTGCCTTTGAAGAAGTACAGCGCCAGACAAACTCTGCGGCAGAAATTAAAGCTAAGGCAGAATCTGATGCCCAAGAAATACTGACAAAAGCACGAACAGATGCAGAACAGATTATTGCTGAGGCAGAAGCTAAAAAGTCTCAGTTAGAAACTGAGGCGCACGAAAATGGTTTTGAAGCTGGGCGTAAAGCTGGTTATGAAGACGGTGTTGCAGAAGTTAATCGTCTTATTGAACGAATGCATAAGATGGTTGAATCTGTTATGCAGCGCCGCGAAGAAATCCTTTCTGAAACAGAAAGTCAGATTGTAGAACTTGTAATTTTGATGGCTCGAAAAGTTATTAAAATCCTTTCTGAAAGCCAGAAAAATGTTGTAATGGCAAATACTCTTGCCGCACTTAAAAAAGTAAAGACTCGCGGTAAGGTAACACTTCGCGTAAATCTGGAAGAAGTAAAACTTACAACTGATCATATTCAGGAATTTATTCAGCATGTAGAAAATATTGAAGCAATCAAAGTGCTTGAAGATTCTTCTGTAGAAAAGGGTGGCTGTATTGTAGAAACAGATTTTGGCGCAATTGACGCTCGAATTTCCAGCCAGCTTACTGAACTTGAAAATAAGATTCTGGAAGTTTCTCCTCTTAAGACAATAAAGCCTCAGGATAATCTTACTTCTGCTGAGTAGGAGGAGACTTTATGGGTTTTGCTGAGTTTAATTTTACAAAATATCTCGAAAAAGTTTGTGATGCGGAGACTATTCTTTATACAGGAAGGGTTTCTGGGGTAAAGGGCCTTGAAATAGAAAGTGAAGGCCCTCGTTCTGTAATTGGTGAAATTTGCACAATAAAATTGCCTGATGGAAAATCAATTAAGGCAGAAGTTGTAGGTTTACAGGGAAAAACTGTGCGTCTTACAGCTTTTGGAGAAACTAAAGGAATAGAGATTGGCTGTGAAGTTATAGCTTCTGGTTCAACCTTGCAGGTACCTGTAGGAATGGGCTTACTTGGACGAACAATTGATGCTACTGGTGTTGCGGTGGATGGAAAAGGGGAAATAAACCCTGATACATATTATCCTGCGGTTGCTAATTCTCCAGATCCTATGACTAAGCGTCCTGTAAATAAACGAATTACAACTGGTGTTCGTGCCATAGATTCGCTTTTGACAATTGGAAAAGGGCAGCGAATTGGTATTTTTGCTGGTTCTGGTGTTGGTAAATCTACACTTCTTTCTATGATTGCCCGTAACTCTGATGCTGATGTAAACGTAATCGGTTTGATTGGTGAACGTGGCCGCGAAGTTCTGGATTTTATTGACCGTGATTTAGGAAAAGAAGGCCTTAAACGCTCTGTAGTTGTTGTTGCAACTGGAGATCAGCCTGCTATCTGCCGAGTGCGTGCAGCATATGTTTGTACTGCCATTGCAGAATATTTCCGCGATCAGGGAAAAGACGTTGTTTTGATGATGGATAACGTAACACGATTTGCAAAAGCGCAGCAGGAAATTGGAACTTCTAATGGTGAGCTTCCTATTCATGGCGGATATCCTCCATCTGTATTTGATATGCTTCCTAAACTTATGGAGCGCACTGGTACAAACGATAAAGGTTCAATCACGGCTTTTTACAATGTTCTTGTAGACTCTGATGATATGAATGAGCCTATAACTGATGCTGTTCGTGGTATTCTGGACGGTCATATTGTACTTTCTCGTCAGCTGGCTCAGGCTTATCATTATCCTGCAATTGATGTACTTGCTTCAATTAGCCGTCTTTCTAAGCGTGTTACAGGAAAGGTTACCCAGACTGTTGCTGGACAAATCCGTACCCTTATGGCAACTTATCGCGACAATGCAACTATGATCACAGCTGGTATTTATCAGAAGGGAAATTCTGCAAGCATTGATGCTGCAATAGATAAACATGATGAAATAGAAGAGTTCCTGAAGCAGGAAGAATTTGAGCCGTGTCCAATGAATGAAACTCTGGATAAAATGGCAGCTCTTATGGGAGTGGAAATTCCAGAAGAAGAATATGTAGAAGCCCCAGCTTTGAATAGACCTACTACTGCTCAGATTGTAGATGCCCAGAAGGCTGTAACAGAAAGTGAAGAAATTTAAGTTTGAACTTGAAAAGATTCTTGAATTCCGCGACTTTGAAAAAAAACAAGCAGAAGTGGAACTTGCAAAAGCTCTTGCCGTTGAAACAGAAATTCAGAATAACTTAAAAGAAATCGCTAATCAGTACGCCACACTCGATAAATATATGAATGGCTCTCTTAGTTTTGATGATATGATCAGCATGAGCCAGAATAAAAATCTTTTGAATTATCAGAAAGAAGAATTATTAAATCAGCTTGCTGAAGCAAAACTTGTAAGCGAACAAAAACGAAAAATTCTTGCTGAATGCATGAAAAAAACTACTGCACTTGAAAAGATGAAAGAACTCCAGCTTGCTCAATATAAAGAAGAAGTAAAGCGTGCTGAAAATAAAAGGCTGCAGGAAATTGCAGCCAGTAAAATCAGTTCAGAAATCTCTGCTAGTACTTAAACGCAGAGCCTCCAATAAACTCGCGGATAATCGAGCGTGGCGGTACTGCTTCTGGAGAAACTGTAGTAAAGTTTTCCAGGAACGAAAGCAGACGGCGGGCTTCTGCGTATTCAGGCATTGTAGGATTTACCTGACGCAAAAGTGGCGCTGCATAAACTCGTAATACCGAAAGTTCATAATCCAAAGCTGTATTCAACACAGCATCAGCGTTATTCTGGAATGGGAAGATATGAAGCTCTTCTCCCTTACGAACACTTGGCCACATCTGAATTGTGCCTTCTGCCGGTTTTCCGCGGAAGTTGTTATCACGTACAATGCGTCGGATCAGACGGTTATCACTTGTGGAAACTCTGTTATGGTCATTTAGGTTCAACTGTGTCAGGGCAGAAAGATAAATCTTAAACTTATATTCTGCAGGAACTTTTGGTGTAAGTTTGTCGTTAAGGCCGTGAATTCCTTCCATAATAAGAATTTCATTTTTGCCAAGAGTCATTGTGTTACCTTCTTCAAAGTAACTTGTGCCTGTGTGGAAGTCGTAGCTTGGAAGCTTTATTTCTTTTCCCTCAAATAAATCCATAAGATTCTGATTCAAAAGTTCAATGTTCAAAGCTTCAAGGCATTCAAAATCAGGCTGGCCGTTTTCATCAAGAGGAGTTTTGTCTTTTCCTGCGTAGTAACAGTCAAGGCTGATAACCTTAGGTGTGTAACCCAAAGCCTGTAATTCTAGTGCAAGTTTTTTTGCAGAAGTTGTTTTTCCAGAAGAAGAAGGTCCTGCAATTAAAACTACACGCACAGTTTTTCTTTCTACAATCTGGCTTGCAATTTTAGAAAAGTTTTTCTGCTGGAAAATTTCTGTAATGTCTATAAAGTCGTTAATTTTTCGGTGAGCAATTAAATCATTAAGTGAAGCCGCAGATGTTACATTAATCTTTCGACCCCAGTTCTTGTACTTCTGATAAACTTCAAAAAGTTTTGGTTCATCTTTAAATGGAGGAAGTTCATTTGGAGTTGAATGGCGAGGGAATCGGAGTAAAAAGCCTTCTCCATATTTCTTAAGTTCAAAAGTTTTAAGAATTCCTGTGTGCTGAACCATTGGACCAAAGTACATATCAGAAAATTCTCCGATTGTATTTATTTTTACAGATGGAATACTCAGATATTCAAGCTGTTTTCGTGTTTCTACAAGCCCAAGGCGGTCAAAAAGAGCTATGGCTTCTTCATAGGCAATTCGTTCTGTTGTAATTTCTAAATCCTGAGCAACGATTTTTCGCATTTCTGACTGAATTGCATCAATTACTTCCTGAGTATCTTCTTTTCCGTCATCAAGGTTGTAATAGTAACCATAACCAAGGCTGTGTCCAACCAGAAGTCTTGTTTTTGGATATAATCTGTGGGCGGCAGCAGCAAGAAGAAGACAAAGTGAACGCTTATAAATTGCAGAGCCGTCTTTTGTAGGAAGCATAATCGGCTCAATTTTTGAAGTATACTGAATTCGCTTTTCAAGAGAGCAGATTTCATTATTTATTTTTACACCAACAATATTCTCTGCATCTTCTTTTGACAATTTAAAATTATCTAAAATTTTAAAAACCTGTGTTCCCGATTCAACAGTTTTTTCTGAGATTACTTTTGACTCGTTTATAAATGTTACTTTAATCTGTTTCATAATGCACCTCTCAGTTAATAAGTATTATTAAATTATAAGGTGGAAAGTCAGATTTGTAAAAAAAATTATGTCAACTGTTCAAAAGAATAACGGGTCAGATTAAAGAACTGCTGCTTAAGTACGTCACTGATCATTTTGTCGGTGGCGGCTTTATTAAAGGCAACTTCGGCATTTTCGCAAATCTGACTTACATCTTTTTGAGAAAGGGGCAGTCGTTTTCCTACAAGAGAGTTTTCAAATTCCTTGCTGTGGAAGGTGAAAGGCCCTGCAAAAGTCAGGCGTATCCCCAAAAGACTGTTTTTTTCGATTTTTGCAAGAAAAGCAAATGAAGCAGAAAGTTCATTGATTCCCTGTTCTGGGCCAATTCTTCTAAAAATAGAAAGGTCGGAATCCAGAAGAGGAATTCTTATTGCTGTTAAAATGCTTCCCTGAGGCACTGATTTAAAATTCAAAATGCTTTCTGTAAAAGTATCAGATGGAGTTTTAAAATCAAGTTTTGCATCAAGTGCCATAAGAGGTGCATAAAGAGTGTGCTTTTGACCGCTTGCAAGAATGTTTCCTCCAATTGTTGCCATATTTCTTATAATCGGGTTGGCAATTGAAGAAAGAGCTTCAAAAAGTACCTGTGGAAGGTGATTCTGTCCAAGTGCCAGCAACTGACTTAAGGTAACGCCGGGGCCTACAGTAAGAAAGCGCTCATGGCGGGTGATGTGATTAAAATCTTTTATTTGTTTTATGGAAATTGCTTTTTTAGGGAACTCATCGCTTCCTGTACAGCCTCCAACAATTTTTGCACCCTGATTATTTTTCAGAAGAGTAATAAGTTCATTAGGTGTTCTTGCGTAAAGCATCTGTTTTGACATTATCTCTCTCCTTCAATTTTTGTAACACGTTTAAGACGTTTTGCCTGCAGCTGCATTGCGTAAATTACACCATTTACCAGAGTTTCAAGGTCTGTACAGCAGGATGAAAGATGCTGCATCTGCTCCTTGATTTCCTGGCGTGTAGGAATTTTTGTGTTTTTTAAAATCTGATAAGCAGAAAAAATCTTTCCGGAATTACAGTAACCGCAAAGTTTAATTCCTGCCTTGTTAAAGCCATCCATAATAATTGTATAAAAATCAGATTTTTCAAAAAAATCCAGCGTGATAATTTCCATGTCTTTTACAAGACCAACTGGTATTTTGCAGGAAGCAACGGGAATATCATTGAGTAATACTGTACAGGAACCGCATCCGCCTTCCATACAGCCGTTTTTTACAGAAGTGCAGCCGTTTTTACGAAGAACTTTTAAAAGAGGTTCATCAGCCTGAGCATCTAATATTACTTTTACCTGATTTAGAGTTACAGGGATTTTCATTTTTTACCTTCCCCCCGTTCTTTTATAAGAGTGAACAACTGTCTTTCTGTACAAGGAAGTTTTGTTACCTGAGTTGCAAGGGCAGAAGAAAGGGCAGAAGAGAATGCTGCAGGAAGAGCATTGTGTACAAGTTCTCCAACCTGGCCTGCCGTATTTTTTGACGGAATAAACTGGATAAATACATTATCGCAGACAACAGTTTTGCCTTGTACAAGCATGCATAACTCTTTCTGAACTTCAAGACGGACTGTACGAAGGGCTGCTGCCTCATCAAGAATTTCTCCACAGTCAATAGAAAGCCAGATACCACGGATTTTTTCGTTGTAAGTGTACGGATCAAGTTCTACTTCTGCAACGCATGCAATAAGCGAAGTTGCCATAAATGGTGTGCCGCAGAAATTGTCTTTATCCCATTTTAATTTTGTACCAGCTGGTACACTTTTTCTGACAGTAATTGGAAGCGGCTGATGGAATCTCTTTTTTTGAATCTCAAGGCAGCATTTTTTGATTAGCTGATTAATTATTCCGATTGTGCTGAAAGAATCTTCGGGTGATTTTGGTATTTCTTCCAGCGTAAAATTTGAGTCAATCTGAACGTTAATTTTTGAAAGTTCAAGAATTTTACTTGCTGTAGTTCTCCAGATATCCTGATTTACATTTGATGTCTGGATTGTATGGATTACAACTTTATCTTCGGGTAAAAGCGTTACATCAATTTTTGGATAGTAGGAGAAGGAACTTGCTCCGTGGTAACCAGAATTATTATAAGCGCACGAAAGGCCGATGCCTCGTAACGGGAAGGCAAAAAATGGTTCTTCGCCTTGTTCTACTCGGTCGATGGAGTCCATGTGGAAGGAGGCGTACTTTCTGTTAAAGTCGCTCATTCGCACAGTATTTTGGATGACTTCCTGAATATTTTCGTTTTCAATCTGGAATGGAAATGTCCCGACTGGTTCAATATTAATTGAACGAACATCATCTGGGAAAATGCCTGTTACATTACTTATTTTTTGAATCTGATTTTCAATTGCAAAAAAACTCTGGGAATCTACGCCTTTTATGCTGATTGTTGTTGGCGGATTTTTTGAAGTTTTTGCCTGTGCTGTAATATAAAGGTTTCTTGTTTTATAAAAATTGCACGAGGCGATTGCAATGCGGTCTGTGATTTCCTGTGCAAAAGGATTTTCTGAGCCTACATCAATGTCTATGTTTACTTTTAGGGCCTTTATTCTGCCTTCATCATTAACTGCGGCTTTGTAAGTAATTTCTGTTTTTACGCCAGGCTCCATAAATCTTTCCTGCTCGTTTTGAGAGAGCATCAGTTTTACGGGCTTTTTTAAAATATATGCTGCAAGAGCTGTCTGAACTGCGATTTGAGTTGTACGCCAGAGTCCGTCAGAATAGAGACTTGAGTTTTTAGTCTTATGAATAAAAATCAGTTGCGGACTAATTTTTAAGGTTTCTGAAAGAACTTTCTGCAAAAAATATGTCCATTTGGTTGGTACAAAAACATGGAGTTTGTCGCCTTCGGTGTAGCAGAAGGCACCTGTAGGTTCCTGCCATTTTGGATTCACTATTGTCTGCGACCAGGTTTCTTCTATTATATATTTTTCACTTTCAAAAAGTTCTTTATCAATCTGTTCCGTCTCGAGTTCCTTAAAAAGGCCGGTCTTAATAATTCGCTCACCAACAGTTTTGGGAGTATCAATATTCAGATTTTTATTATCAATTACAGAGTCAAGAGAAGGTAGTTCATTTAAGGTTGTAGCAAGATTATCTAAATCTGCAAGCGAATCCTGAGGCGAAGTCTGAGGGGTAGTTTTTGAACTGCCTTTCATTACATTTGTAAGCGCGGATTCAAGGTTTTGAATGTCAAAATAAACTGCGGCGCGGTCTGTAAGGCTTTCTATTTCAAGCTCATTCGGACCAACAATAATTCCTAACGGTTCTCCTGTGTAATTAACGTTCTTAAAGCCCAAAATCTTCGTTACTGTGCCGTTGAATTCCATAGTCTTTGAGCCAGGAATATCTTTTGCAGTAAAAAGTGAATATCCTTCGGGCATATCAGGAATCTTGATGTCTTTTACCATACCCGTTGTTGCCGGGCTTCTGATAAGAGCTGCATAAAGCATTCCTTCTTTAGAAAAATCGCTGTAAAAGCCTTTTGCATCAAGAGAGCGCGTTACAATTTTTGGTGCCTTTTTAGTTTTTGCCATCTTTTTCTATTATATAATACTTTTTCTTAAATGTGATTTTCTTTTCCTATGTTTTTTACAGTTTCTATTACAAAATCTACCTGCTCATCTGTCTGGTCAGGAAAGAGAGGAATAGAAATTGTTTTTTGATATTGATTTTCTGCATTTGGAAACTTTTCTGCCGTAAAATCTTTGTAAAGTTCTTTCCAGTAAGTAAAATGAAAAATAGGAATAAAATGAACCGAAATTCCAATTCCTGCAGCCTGCATTTTTTTTGCAAATTCTTCACGCGAAATTTTAAGTTTTTCTGGAACAAGGCGCATTAAATACAAGTGCCAGCTGTTTCCCTGTCCGTCTGGCGGGAGCTGAATAAAATCAAGTTTTGAAAAAGCCTGATTATATTTTTCTACAATCTTTTTGCGCTGATTATAAAAAAGCCATGCTCTGTCTAACTGGCAGCAGCCAAGGGCCGCAAGAACATCTGGAAGATTGCATTTGTAACCAGGAGCTATAATGTCGTATTCCCAGGAAGCTCGCGGAGAAGTGTAGCGGGCCCAGGTTGTCCTGTCCATGCCATGAAGACGCATTACAGTCATTCGTTTTGCAAGGTCCGGATTTCTTGTACAGATCATTCCGCCTTCTGCTGTTGTAATTGTTTTTGTAACATAAAAACTGAATACTCCTGCATCGCCTATTGCTCCTGCAAAACCAAGTTCTGTAGGAGAAGGAAAAGCGTGTGCAGCATCTTCTATTACATAGATTTTGTGTTCTGAGGTACTGTAGCATTCTGCAAGTTCAACAATTTTTTTCATGTTACAGATATTGCCCGCAATATGAACAGGAACAATTGCCTGAACTTTTGGTGAACCGTTTGCAGCATCTTTTTTTAGAATTTCTTCTATTTTGTTACAATCAATGCTATAAGAGTCTTTTTCTATATCTGCAAAATAAACGTCAGCACCAAGATGACGTGCACAGGCCGCCGTAGAAACAAAAGTGTATGGAGTTGTAATTACTGCGGTTCCTGCTTTTACTCCGCAGGCTTCCATTGCAAGAATCATACCGCTAGTATTTGAATTTACAGCAAGGCTTATTACAGGATCTGTAGAAAGTCCAAGCTCTTTTCTGTTTTTTGAAACTTCCTCTAAAGAAAAAGGAGATTTATCATTTTCTGTCATTGCGGCAGAGAACTTTTTTTCAAATTCTAATGCATATTTTCCAGTTGTAAGCCAGCCGGAACGAAGAACTTCCAGAACGGCATTTTCTTCATCTTTTGTGATTGCTGCTCTATGGAATGGAACATTTATTTCGTTAGCCATATATTCCTTCTAACAGATTTCGTTATGTAAAATTTTTGTTAATTTTTCTTTGTTTCTAAAGTCACTTTCGTGTTCTGCTGTATAAAAGCAGCATGGACGAAGTTTCTTTAAAAGTGAAGAAAGTTTTTCTTCTGGATAATCAATCCATTCTAGTTTTAGAATATTCTTATATTTTGTGGCACAAGGTTTTTCTTCATCAAGATAACGGAGTTCGTTTGATCTTTCGCCTTTTTGTGCGCCAATAAATTTAATATCAATATCCTTGTAAGGCTCTAATCCAGAAAATTTTATAAGCTGTTCTGTAAAATCAAGAATCTTTATTGGATCGCCCATGTCTAAAAGATATGCACTGCTGTTATTATCTATTCCGCCTGCCTGTAGAATAAGAGACGATGCATCAGGAATAGTCATAAAATATCGGACCATATCTTTATCTGTTACAGTAACAGGACCTCCAGTTTTTATCTGATTTTGCAATACAGGAAGGAAAGACCCTCTGCTTCCCAATACATTACCCAGTCTAACAAAAGTAAAATTTTGATTTTTTTGAGCTCTTTTTGCAGCAGAAAGAACCAGTTTTTCGCAAATCATTTTTGAAATACCATATACACTTACTGGAGAAACAGCTTTATATGATGAAATGAAAATAAATCTGCTTACCTTATATTTTAGACTGGCATCCAAAAGATTTTCTGTGCCAAATACGTTATTTTCAATTGCTGCAACCTGATTTTCTTCTACCATTGGAATGTGTTTGTAGGCGGCACAGTGGAAAATTACATCACATTTTGTGTTTTTGATGATGTAGTCTACGTATTCGCGGTCACGCATATCGCCAATAATAGGAACAATAGTTGCTTTTTCTCCAACTCCTTCTGCCTGTAAAACCTTTAGCTCACGGTAAATGTTACAGATAGAGTTTTCGCCATGTCCAAAAAGGTAAAGACGTTCTGCGCCTCCGCTTAAAAGCTGTCGTGCAAGTTCTGAACCAATTGAACCACCTGCTCCTGTAATAAAAACTCGTTTTCCGCGCAGATAGTTAAGACTTTCTTTTAAAGAAATTACGATTGGAGTGCGTCCAAGAATATCAAGAGGATCAATCTGGCGGGTCAGTACAAGGTGCGGATCACCGTCCACAACCTGACTGATTCCTGGAAGAATCTTTATATTTTTAAAATGATTTTTCTGAAGAGTAGTGTAAATCTCTCTGATTCTTTCTACAGATGCATTTGGAATTGCAATAATTGCTTCGTCTAAATCAGAATTATTAAGAATTGAGGCAACTGAAGAAATAGGACCTAAAACAGGGATTCCGTCAATCTGATTTCCAATGATGGTTTTATCATCATCAAGAAACGCATTAACCTTTCCAAATACTTTTTTTCGCTTAATATCATCAGCAATTGTCTGCCCGGCAAAGCCAGCACCAATAATATAAATACGTTTTTCCATATTTCCCGACCTTTAGATATTTTAGCATATATCGTACAGGTTGGAAAGTTGAAAAATTATCTTAAAAAAATCTCTAAACTCAATTCTTAAAATCACCGAAAAGGAAGTAAGAATAAAAGAAAGGGGAAAATCATGGGAATTAAGAAATTCTTTATGTTTTTAGTAATGGCATTCTGTTTTTGCTCTATTACATTTGCCAGACAAATTTCTGTTCAGATTTTACAGCTGGATGAAACAAGCGAAGAAATTACCGACAAATCCTATGATATAGAAACTTTAGTTCTTGATGGTTTCTTTGAAAGAAATTATATCGTTACAACTTCTGCTGCTTCTATGTTCACAAATGACGATGAAGCCCTTACTTTGTGGAAAAATGGTCTTGGAGAAGCCTTGAACGGTGCTTCGGACTATTTTGTTCAGATTGAAGTTTATTACACTGCAGATAAAAATCTTAGAAAACCGGTTGGAATGATAAATAAAATTACATGGAAACTTGCTACTGTAAAAACTGGTCTAGTAATTAATTCTGCAACATTATCAGAAATAAAAATAAAACCGAATGGTCAGGAAGATTTAGGCGCAATTGCTTCAAATCTTGTAAAAAATATAAATAATGCCATAAAGGCCTAGTGTTCTTAAGGATGGGTAGGAATATGAATAAAATGTTTTCAACTTTGGCAAAATTATCCAGGGCTGTATCTGCGCTGGCTGTCGTAACGGCTGGTTGTCTGATGCTTACTTCGTTTAGTCCTTCTATTGACGGAAGGGCTGTTGTCGTTGATGAGGGTGTAATGCCTTCTGGTTTGTTTGCAAAAACTGTAGGGTACCTTCCCGGCGACATAATCAGTGTCTCTAACGTTGCTCAGAATAAGACTGTTGATCTTCTGGTAATTGGTGCTCTTGATGCCTCAGAAGGTGTTGCAATTTTGCTTACTCCAGAAGCTGCAGATGCCTGCGGAATAGAAAAAGATTCTAACTCAATTGTAAAAATTACAAAACGCAATGGTCAGGAAGACCGTGTATATGGTAATGCCGTAATTTCTGGTGATTCTGCTATTGCCGTAAAAGAAGATAGCGATGCTGTAGATAATCCGTCTGCTGATGAAGTCGCAGAAGAAGTTTTTCCAGAAGAAAATATTCCAGAGGCTGTTGCCGCTGTTGAGGAAACTTCAGAAGAAGTTGCTGTTGCGCCTGTAGAAGAAACTCCGCTTATCGAAAAAGCAGATGATTCATCAGAAGCTCTGCAGAGAGCTGAAGAACGTGCTGAAACTCCTGTAATTGCAGAAGTTCCTGTTGTGGAAGAAGCTGCAGAAACCCCTGAAGAGGCACCTTTTGAAGAAGAATTTACAGAAGATTATGTTGCCGCTTTGCCTGTAGAAGAAGATGAAGTTACAGATGTAGAAGAAGTTTATACACCTTCACCTGCTGTTGCAGAAACTCCAGCTCCACTTCCTCCAGTAGAAGAAGATGATGACTCTGAATCATATGACGCAATTGTTCTGGTTCCCGCAGGTGCAAATCCTCCTGTAAATGACAAACCATACAGCGAGCCTAAAGCTGAACCTGTAAAAACTCCAGATGCGCCAAAGCCTGTTGCTGTAAAAACAGACCTGACATATCAGAACTTTATGGTATCTTGTGCAGACGATTTAAAACGTAATTCTTATTATGTTCAGATTGCAACAATGCACGATGATGCAAATATTCAGGAAGTAGTAAACAAGTACGGAACAAACTATCCGATTACTATTGTTCCCGTAAAAAATAATTCAAAGCAGATTTTAATCGGTTCTTTGAACATGGACGAATATGCTGTTGTTCTAGAACGCTTTAAGTCATACGGTTACAAAGATGCTTTCTTAAGAAAAATCAGATAAAAAAAAGTTTAAAAGGTTTATAGAGGTATTTGAATGAAAAAGAGTATTAATACAGCTTTAGTTTTTGCGACAGCTCTTGCGTTTTGCTTTGCTCAGGCAGGTTATGAACAGGAGAACTTTTCTTCAAATATTTCTATAGATGATATTGCAGAAGAACTTGTTACAGAGACCGAAGAATCAGAAAATTCTCAGGCCCTGGAAGAGGTGGAAGAAGAAGTTGTTTTTGATTCCGATTTTGAAGGCGAAGAACCTGCAGAAACTGAACCAAAAATCCCTGAAAATTACTGGCGTGGAAAAGTTGCAATTGCTACACCAAATGAGTTTCCAAAAGGCCTTTTTGCAATGGCAAAGGGCTATTTTCCTGGCGATACCCTTACTGTAATTAATGGAAAAACTCAAACTTCTGTAAATGTTTTGATTATCGGAACCATCGATCAGAATGAAACAACAGGAATTAAATTTTCTTTTGAAGCTGCCACAGCACTTAAACTTACTGATAAAACAGATGCAACTGTAGTTTTAGACGCTAGAATCAATCCACCGGAAGTCCGCGAGGCTGCAACTGCAAAGCTTACAATTTTTGCCCAGAACGAACCTGATTATACAAGCCTTGAACAACCTCTTTCTGTTGTTGAGGAAGAAGAATTCCTTGCTAAAACAGAGCCTGCTGCAGAAGTGCCTGTAGAAATTGTTTCCGAAGTTCAAGAAGAAGAAACTGAGCCGGTAGCTTTGCCTCAGGATTTTGAAGTTGTTGCTTTGGAAGAAGTTCAGCCTGCTCCAGAAGAAGCTGCTGTAGAAACAAATACCGCAAATACAAACGATGCGTACGAACCTATAATTCTTGATGTCCCAGAAGTAAAAGAACCTGTCACCGAGGAAGTACCGGAATCTGAACCTGAAATTGAAGTTAAAACTGAGGATGAAGGCACTGCTTCGCAGCGCGTAGAATTACCAGTACCACAAGAGATTCAGCCAGAACCAGAAGTTTGCGAACTTCCACCTAAGCCTGCGAAGAGCTTCGCTCCACCAGTGCAGAAGGCCCCGGTTTCCTATAAAAAACTTATCGCCAATGAGAAAATGGTTCGAGCAGGATTCTACATTCAGCTGTCTTTCCTTACAAATGACGAAAACTTACAAAAATTTTCAGACAATCATTCTGGCGAATTAAAATTGTTCTATATTCCGCACAAAAACGGCTATAAAGTATTTGCAGGCGTATTCAGTAAAGAAGATAAAGCTCAGGCTCTTGAGTATGTAAAATCACTTGGTTTTAAAGATGTCTTTGCCAGATGGCTTGGAAAATAAAAAAAAGCAGCCGGCTTAAGCCGACTGCTTTTTTTTTCTGAAAAGCAATCTTTTAGATTGTGTAAATCCATCCTTCTGGAGCAGGAAGTCTACCCATCTGGATTCCTGTCAATGTGTCGTAGATTTTCTGGAGAACAGGTCCCATTTCATCTTTTCCTTCATTGAACTTAATTTCTGTTCCGTGGTCGTTGATTGTTCCAACAGGGCTGATTACAGCAGCAGTACCACAAAGACCGCATTCTGCAAAATCCTTAAGTTCTGCCTTGTTAATCTGGCGCTCTTCAACTTCCATTTTAAGAACGTCTTTTGCTACAGTAAGAATTGAACGGCGTGTAATAGAAGGCAAGATAGAACCTGATTTTGGAGTTACAAGTTTTCCGTCTTTTGTTACAAGAAGAATGTTTGCTCCACCAGTTTCTTCAAGATATGTGTGA
>JAILHD010000054.1 GCA_024696155.1 Treponema sp.
GCTCCAGTCTTCTGTAGCCTTTTTGTCGATTTCTGCAAGACCTTCTTCGTCATCACAAGATTTAATGATAAAGTCGATTTCGTGCTTTACATAAGATGAATAGCGGGCGCGCATACAAGCTTCCGCAGTAGGAGCTTTTACAGTTCCTTTGATAATCGGTTCGCAGCATTCTGCATAAGTTTTCCCTGAACCGCAAGGGCAAAGATTTTCATTTTTACTCATAATAGTATGATTTTACCAAAATGGCGTAAAATTGAAAATAGCAAAGGAAATTGTCACTACAGGCTTTATTCAGAAATCTTTTTTATCCTGCTCCTGTAGGCAAAGGCCAGCTGAACAGCCATCACACACCAGATGAGAGGCTCACACAAAATGATTCCCCAAACTCCAAGGTGAGGAATTATGATAATTGTAAAGAGGATTTTTCCCGCCAGCTCCACAAGGCTGGAAACAAGAGGAAGAAGCTTTGCGCCCAGTCCCTGCAGGGAATTTCTGAAAACAATCAGAGGCCCCAGGACGATGAAAAATGGATAGGCAAAGCGCAGGTATTTTGTTCCGTAGTTCAAAAGTTCCGGATTCTGAGAACCTGAAACGAACTCAAAAATCGGACGGACGATAAAAGGAGATAAAATCAAAAGAATGGCTGTATAGAACCAGATAATCAGAATTGCGATCTTAACGCCTTTATTGGCGCGGGTAAGATTTTTTGCCCCGTAATTCTGTGAGACAAAGGTTGAACTTGTAATTCCCAGGCTGAAAATCACAACTGTGCTGAGTGAAAAAAGCTTTCTGGCAGCGGTATGTCCCGCAATGATGTAGGTTCCAAAGCCGTTGATTGCAGACTGTAAAATCAAAGTTCCTGAGCCTACGATTGCAAGCATAAGGGCCATGGAAAGTCCCTGCAGGAAAATCTCCCGGTAAAGCTTAAAAGCTCCGCAGGCTCGAATTTTAAAGCTGGCTGCCGACGGAATCAGGATTTTTGCCTTGGCAAGTATGTAGAGGATACATAAAATAACAGACGTGCCCTGCGAAATGACAGTGGCAACTGCCGTTCCTTCTACTCCCATCCCGAACTTTGTAATCAAAAGAATATCCAAAGCTACATTTAATATGGAAGAAAAAATCAAAAATACAAGTGGCATGAAGGAATTTCCGATTGCCCGCAAAAGTCCAGCGCACAAATTGTAGGCAAAAAGAACGCCGCCAAAAATTGCAACAATAGAAATATAAGAAAGTGCCTGGTCTAAAATCATGCCGGGAGTTCCCAGCAGAAGTAAAAGCGGCTTGAGGGACAGAAGACAAAAAGCCGTAACGCCCGCCGTTACAAAAATCATAATAATGATTGAGGCAGCAACTACGCGTTTTAGATAAAATCTGTCACCCGAACCAAAGGCACGCGCAACTACAATACTGCATCCGCTTCCAAAACCGTTTCCCAAATCCAGAATAATCTGGAAAATCGCAGAAGATGCGCCGATTGCGGCAAGAGAATCTTCTTTAAGGTAATGTCCAACAATTACAGTGTCAGCCGTGTTGTAAAGCTGCTGAAAGAGATATGACACTACAATTGGAATCATAAAAGCCACAAGAGCCTTAAAAATATTTCCATTCAAAAGATCGGGATAAAACAGTCGCTTTAAATTCATAAATGGTATTTTAGAAAATTTCGAAATATGCTACAACATCTGCATGGCAAACCTTATTTCTATTAAAAACTGTCGAATTGAAAACAGCCGCGAAAGTGTTATTCCCGAACTGAACTGGTCATTTGATGAAGGTCAAGCATGGCTTGTAATCGGCCCAAACGGCGGCGGGAAAGCCGATTTTGTAAACGCACTTAGCGGAAGCGGTCTTAAAATTGTACCCAACAGTCAGAATGCGACTGACGGCGCACTTTATTCAAGCGTTTTTGGCGACAATGTAGAAATTGTTTCGCTGGAACGCGCAGCACGATTAATAGAAGAAGAGCGCCTTAACGACGAAAGTGAATATGTAGAAGGCGGCGTTGATATCGGGCGAACAGGTCGC
>JAILHD010000067.1 GCA_024696155.1 Treponema sp.
AATGCGACCGGTTGATAATATGATTGAGTTCAAGCAGATTATTGGGCGAGGAACTCGTCTTTTTGATGATAAGTATTATTTTACAATTTACGACTTCGTTGGTGCTTATAAGAAGTTTTATGACGATGAATGGGATAATCCGAATCCTGTTTGTCCTATCTGTGAAAAGTATCCTTGTGAATGTGATAAGCATCCAAAGTGCCCAGTATGCGGTAAATGGCCATGTGAATGTAAGAAGCCGCCAAAAGTTTGTCCGGTTTGTGGAAAGTGGCCTTGTATATGTCCTCCAAAAAAATGTCCAATTTGCGGTAATCTTCCTTGTACTTGTCCTAAAGATGTTATTGAAATTGAATTAGGAGACGGGCGAAAAGCTAAAATCAAAAAGGATTTTGAGTGGGAAGAGCGAATCATGTACGATGGAAAACTCATCACGCTCAAAGAATTTGTTGATGTCCTTGTAAATAATGAAACTCTTCCTAGGTTCTTCAAGGATGACGATGATTTAAGAACCCAATGGCAGAATCCAGAAACAAGAAAAGCTCTGCTTGAAAAAATGGAACATGATGGATTCTCTCTTGATAAACTTTTGAAAGTTCAGGAAATGCTTAATTACGAAAAATGTGATTTGCTTGATGTACTTGAATATCTTGCATATCAGACAACTCCAATTGAACGAGAGCAGAGAGTTGCAATTGCACGTTCTGAAATTACAGCTGAATTGAATTCAAATCAAACAGAGTTTGTAAATTTTGTTTTGGATCAGTATATCCAGCAGGGCTACACAGAACTTTCTATGGAAAACTTGCCGGATCTTATTAAGCTAAAATATGGAACTATAAATGATGCAAAAATACTACTTGGCCCTTTGGGAGAAATCAGCAGGATATTTGTCGGTTTCCAGAAAGGGTTATATGCAGCATAAAGCAAGTATTCAATAGATTTTTTTCTACTCCAAAATATGGCCGATGTGCCTTTTTTCAAAGAACATATCCTGGTTTGTAAGTACTATAATTACGGCTGCAATAGTCACAAAAATTGTTTCAAAGCATTTTGTGTCTGGTGTCATGGCGATCTTTTCCTGCATAAAGTTTACAAAGAGGTGAAACAGAATACTTGCAAGCATACTTCTATTATTTTTTACGTAAATCCAGGTTGTAATAAAGCCCATAGGTGCAACGGAAATCAGAAAATTAAACATGTAAATATAGTTCATCTGTCTGATTTCGTAATGATATGTACCAGGAATCCAGAATAACGGGATATGCCAGGCCGCCCATACAAAACCAAAAATTATAGATTCCTTGAACCATGAATGATACTGTGCAATGGAATCTTCTCCGTAGCCCCGCCAGCCAACTTCTTCAATAAAAGAAGCGATAATGATTGTAAGAAAGGCGCTGCAAAGGCCAGGTCCGTCAAAATTAAAGCCTTCTGTAAAGGAAAACTGATTTACCGACCCGCCGAATAACAGCGAAAAAAGAATCGAACAGCATATTATTGCCGTCATAATCAGATATCCGCCAAGAATAGAAAGTGGCTTTAGTTTCCAGAAATTAAAAATCTTTCGCTTAAAATCTTTTTTCAGGGCATAACTTTTAGACGTGAACACCGTAATAATTGCGATTGTTGCAGGGCTCAAAACTCCTAGCAGCATTCCAATAGTACACGAAAGTCCATCGTTGAATAAAATTGCAAAAAGCCAGAAGACCCAGGTTGCAATAAATACCTGAATGTAAAATCGTTTTGGTTTATATGTATAAAATGTTTGATTATTCTGAGTCATTTTATTTTTCCTGTTCTGTGTTTAAAATCTGAATTTCTGATTTCCAGCCGTTAAGTTCTACAATTAAATCCGTTTCTTCCGAAGGGTCTTTAAGATTTCTCTTTCCAATAAGGATTTTAGAGTCAGAATCAATAAAGCGGGTAAAACGGCCTGCATTTTTAAGATAATATTTCTGCTCGTTGTCAAAACTGATTTTTGATACTGCGTGGAAGTGATTTATATCAACTTTACCTTTGGCTGATTTTATCTGAATGTTCAGATTTGAATTTGTATTGAGTTCAACGTGACCTCTGGCGTTTGTAACAGAAACATTTTTCGCTTTCCCGTCAAATTCAATTGCATCAAACGTAATGTCACGGATTTTCAGGTTTTCCAGTTCCGATGAAAGTTCTACATCAGCAACAAAGCGTTCTGGAATCATTATAAGAATAAAAAGATTTTCCTCTGCGGCAATATCAGATAAATCTGCTGAATGCTTTACCACAAGGTCCATGCGCTTTTTATCTTCAACAATCTTTACTTTTACCTGCTGTGCCAGATATGGAAGTTTGTTTGAAGCGGCAATTACAAGAATCTTTTCATCCTTTGTTTTTTCAATAATAGCCTCATGGGCAGTTCCCAGTTTTAAGTCTATTTTTTTAGGACTGTCCAGGTCATATTCTGTGCGGCTTTCATAAAGGAACTCATGTCTTGAAATAAGGCTTTTTTCTTCACTTAAAAGTGAATCAAGCGATTCATTAAACAGATTTGAAATTGAAATCAGATTTTCGATATCGGGGATTCCAATTCCGTTTTCCCATTTAGTGATTGCCTGACGGCTGACATAAATTTTTTCTGCCAGCTGTTCCTGAGAGAGGCCTTTTTGCTTTCTAAGTTCCTTAAGTTTTTCTGCAAATGTCATACTGTCTTTCCTCCTGAGCTAGTATTTGCACCAAGCATAAAGCCGCTGCTTAAATTATAACAGAAACTGAATGTTACAAAACAGTTTTTTTATGCTACCCTCCGTTGCATGTTGGAAATTTTCTTATTTTGATTATATATTTGAACGGAAAAGTAAAAAGGTGGACGAATGAGTATCACAACAAGACTTGTAACAATTGACGATTATGACGAAATTTTTGCGCTCTGGAACAGCAGGGGGAATAAAAATGATTAAATATGAAAAGTCAGACATATGCGACCTCAATGAAATTATAAGATGCCGACTGGAATTTATTCGCGAAGATATGGGGCCGCAGACACAGGAAGATGAAGCAACAATATCTGCGCAGCTGGAAGAATTAAGAAAAAATTGTAGAGTTTCTGGAAAACAATGGAAAAATTAAAAAGGAAATATTCATACCTTAAGGAGCCTTTATGAAGAAAATCTTTTTAGTAACCGCATTTTTTGCGTTGTTTGCTGGATCTGTTTTTGCACAGGGAAAAAACTTTGTAATCGATTTGGGCGATACAACTAACGGAAAGACGGTAGAAATCGTAAAAAATCCCTATGGCACAAATTATTAGAATGAAAATCCACCTACCTTTACTTCTTTTTTTTAACGGGAACATGCCTTCTGTTGGTGATACAATCGAAGTTTTTTACAAATTTAAGAGCGATGTAGATATTCCAGCATTAACAATTGTTGTAGTTGATAATTCTCAGGCTGCAAACTGGTGGCTTGCTATTTCTGACAGATATGAAAGCATTAGAGGAATAAAAGCTGGTGCTCTTGTAGAAGGAAGCATTAAATACAAGGTTGTTGCTAAACCTGTAAGCGCTGTTACCGTTCATTTGCTATATAATGACAGAATTGATAGTTTGATTACCCTGGAAAAAGCAGGTTATAAAACTGGACGAAAATAACCAGATATTTATTCACTAAGATAAGCTGCTTTTTGAATTTCAGTTTGATTTTCAAAGGGCAGCTTTTTTTTTATGAAAATCAATTTTCTTTCTGTGGAAAAAATTACAATTTGTTGTGGAAATATTCTAATTTGCGGCGCAATTAGTTATACTTAAAAAATGATAAAAACTGAGCGACTTTTTTTACGGGAAATGACAATGGCTGATTTTGATGCGCTTTATGCCGTTCTGGCAGATGCCGACATTATGCAGCATTATCCGTATGCCTTTGACGAAGAACGGGTGCGCAGCTGGATTGAGCGTAATATCAATCGTTATAAAGAACACGGCTTTGGACTTTGGGCTGTTTGCCTTAAAGATTCTGGCGAAATGATAGGCGACTGCGGGCTTACCCTTCAGAATATTGACGGTCAGATGCTCCCAGAAATAGGCTATCATATTCGTAAGGACTGTCAGCACAAGGGATATGCAAAAGAAGCGGCATCGGCGGTTCGCGACTGGGCTTTTTGTAATACGCATTATCAAGCCTTGTATTCTTATTGTAAATATACAAATATTCCATCTTTTAAAACTGCAGAAGCAATCGGAATGCATTTTGACCGTGAATATGAGGACGAAGCAAACAAAATTACCCATGTTTCCAGCATGACAAGAGAAGATTGGAATCAAAATTATAAAAAAAAGTAACACAAATTGATTTTAAAAGTGTCTAATATAACAAAGGTTATTTCATGAAAACTTTATCAAACAGTGATTTTTCAGAAATTTATCAGAAATTCGCACCAATGGTTTTAAGGCGCTGCAGGGCTATTTTAAAAGATGAAGAAAAGGCTTTGGACGCTATGCAGGATGTATTCCTTAGAATTATGGAATCAAAATGCAAAATCAAAGAACTTTGTTCAAGTCTGTTTTATGTAACTGCAACTCGGGTTTGTCTTAACAAAATCAGAAGTGAAAAACTGCGTTCTGGCCCGGATTTTGAAGTAATTTCAGAAGTGATCGCCGATGAGTTTTCTGAACTAGAGCGTGAAAAAATTGAAGCGGGCATGATTCTTGAATCGATTTTTTCTACGCGAGATTCCAAAGATTCCCTGATTGCAACGCTTCATTTTGTGGACGGGCTTACGCTGGAGGAAACTGCAGAGCAGGTGGGGATGTCGGTTTCGGGAGTTCGGAAAAGGCTTTCGGAGCTAAAGAAGCACTCATTAAAAATGATGAGTAAGGCTATTATATCGTAGGAAGGGGTGCGTATGATTCCAGAGTTATTATTAGAACAGATTCTTCTTGGAGAAAAAGACGAAAGAGATTATTACAAAAAATATGGAAAATCTGAGATTCAGGCCGCACTTGCAGAACTCAGGGCTTCTAATGAAGAAATTCTTGCCAAGTACCCTGTAGAAAAGGCAAACGAAGAATTTATTAAGCGGGGATTTGCGGTTCATAACAATGTGGACAGCAATAGCTGTAAGCGTATTTTTATAGGCGCAAGATTTATTAAATATGCGTCTGCGGCTGTTTTACTTTTTGTGCTTGCCGGTCCTATTGTAATGAATTACAGGAATACAACTAAGGCAGGCGCTTCGGCTCCAGCGGTTCGCGTAAAGGGTGGAGAGATTCATCATCAGATCAGACTGTATCGTCAGGATCGTCAGAATGGACCAGAGGCTACTTTGCTTAAGAACGGCGCAACAGCAAGCGAGAACGATTTAATTCAAATCACCTATATTCCAGGCGAATATAAATATGGCGTAATTTTTAGCGTAGACGGAAACGGCAGTGTTACACGCCATTTCCCGGAAGATTCATGGAAGGCCGGGGCACTGGCAAGAACAGGAGATGAAGTTCCGCTTCCTTTTGCATATGCCCTTGATGATGCGCCAGAGTATGAATGTTTTATTTTTGTGGCATCAAAATCAGTTTTTGATTTGTCAAAAATTGAAAAAATTAATAAAGATAAGTTTAGTATTGATTTTTTGAAGAAAGGTTCGTATCTTCCTAAAGATTGTGATGGTTCAATTTTTGTTTTGAATAAAGAGTAAAAAAAGGAAAGAGAAATGAAATGTTGTTTTAATAAGAAATTTCTGGCAGTAACTTTGATTGCAATTGCTGGTGGATTTTTTTGTTCGGCACAGGAAAACGAAGCCATTGGTGTAGACCGTTATGCTCTTTTTGTTGGTTCAAATATGGGTGGGCAGAATACACAGCGGCTTTATTATGCTGAATCTGATGCAATTGCGTTTTTAAAAACTATGAAAGAAATTGGCGGTATTCCTCAGTCGAATGCGGTTTTGCTGCTTGATCCTACAAAAGATGATTTAAATGATGCCATGGATTCCGTTTCAGAATTAATTCGCCGTAACAGCAGACGTTCTAAACGTTCTGAATTTCTCTTCTATTATTCTGGTCATTCGGACGAAACTGCCCTCCAGTTAGGAAATGCAAATTATAGTTTTTCTGAACTTAAGGCAGCAATCACAAGTGTTCCAAGTGATGTTCACGTTGTAATTCTTGATTCATGCTATTCTGGAAACTTTATTCGCACAAAGGGTGGTCAAAAAACCAAGCCGTTTTTGCTTGATGATTCTTCAATTGTAAAAGGGCATGCTTATCTTTCTTCAAGTTCTTCGCAGGAATATTCCCAGGAATCTGACGAAATTGGTTCTTCATTTTTTACAAATGCCATGCTCACTGGTTTGCGCGGTGCAGCAGATAGTTCTGGAGACAAAAAGGTAACCTTAAACGAGCTGTATTCATACGCATTTAACGAAACCCTTTCTAAAACAGAAAATTCGTCGGTTGGGCCGCAGCATCCAAACTACAATATTACACTTGTTGGATCTGGAGACCTTGTCCTTTCTGATATTTCTAATTCCGATAGTGTTGTAATGCTTTCAGAAGGCTTAAAGGGTCGCGTAATTATCCGTGATAAAAACGGAAAGCTAGTTTCAGAAATCAATAAAAATTCTGGAAAGCCGGTTTTTCTTGCGCTGGAAAAAGGCGACTATTCTGCCACAATTATTAAAGACACCGTAACTTTGCAGGGAAGCTTCCCTGTAACTTCTGGCCGAGTTTACGAGATTTCTGAAAAGTCCTTTAATGTTATTGCAACTTCTGCGCACAGATTGCGTGGTGGAGAAGGCAGCGAGGATGCAGAAAAGGCAGAGAACGCTATTGCCGAAGTTTCTGAAGAAGACCCGGACATTCAGTTTCTTCCGTTTGAATTCTCTCTTGTTTCAAACGAAATTTCCCGTCAATTCGGTAAAAAAATTGTAGCGATTTTTTCTCTTGGATTAATTCGTTCGCAGATTTTTAAGGTAAACGGATTAATGCTTTCTGGCATAGAAAACGAAGCTGAATATGTAAACGGTGCTCAGTTGGCGGGAATTTTTAACACTGCTGGCAGAGTTCATGGTGTGCAGGAAGCTGCAATTTTTAATAGTTCAGAAAATGAAGTCTATGGTGTTCAGGAAGCAGGCATCTTTAATAAAGCAAAAGATTTAATGGGTTTTCAGGCAGCTGGTATCTTTAACATTGCAGAAGATGTAAGAGGTGTTCAGGTTGCCGGAATCTTTAATATTGCAAACGATTTTACTGGTGCTCAGGTAGCTGGAATTTTTAATAAAGCAGATACAATTAATTCAGGATGTGCTCAGGTTGCAGGAATTGCAAATTGCTCAAAAGAAGTGCATGATTTGCAAGTTGCTGGAATATGTAATGTTACAGAAAAACTTGGTAAAAATAATTTTCAGATTGGTATTGTAAATATCGCTAAAGAATCAGCAGGTTTTCAGATTGGTCTGGTTAATTATTCTAAAACAGGAATATTTGAATTTGGAACTTCTCTAAATTCAAATGACCAGATGAGTTTTACCTTGAATTCTGGTAATCAGCATTTTTATTGTATCTTAGGTTGCTGGAAGCCTGTACATGATTTATTTACATATAAAAATTCCGAAGATCATATTACAGCGTATCTTTATGGTTTTGGAACAAGATTTATAAAAGATTCGTTTAATTTTGATTTTGAAGGCTGGATTAGTAATGCATTTTATCGTGTAGATAAAGATGAAGACAAAGAAGATGATGATCATTTTGATTATCACTATAAGTCAGATACTCTTGTTACCTACAGATTTGTTTTTGGGTATCAGCCAGTTAAACATTTTAGAGTATTTGCAGCTGCGTCTGCTATGTGTAATTTTTATAATGCAGACGAGGCTTGCAGCCGAATGTTCAAGATGGTTGATATAAATTGCGGAGATAGAGTCCATATTTATCCACAAATTGAAGTTGGCGTTAAATATTCTTTAAATGATTAAAATATAAGTAACATTACCCCAGGTTCTATGTGTCTAATTGTTAAATCATATAAAATCTGGAGTAATATTTATGACACTTCTTATTATTCTTATTCTTCAAGTTTCCTTTCAAAAATTATTTTCTTTTGTAAACTCTGTAATCAAAACTTTTATAAATATAGTTCATAAGAGAATGTAAAAACCCGACATTTTTTTTTGTTGATATATATATACACGCAAATAAGACAAAAGTGTGATTTTTTTTAAAATATTTGCTATTATTTCGGCATTTTTTTTGTTATTTAATATTTTAATTAACTATATATATTACTTTTTAAGTGTACAAAAGTCGCAAATTTTTATTCATTTTTATCTGCACACTGGCTAGCTAATCCAGATTTTATTCAATTTTTAATTGATAATGGAGCAAATGTTAATCAGAATCCGTTTATAACTTGTATGGATTTAGATTACGATACTTTTCTGGCCTCTGGATGCTATGATTACGTTGAAACAGATATAGGTCTTGAAGACTATGATACAGAAACTTTATTAAAAGAAGAAAAGATTCTTGAAGCTGCTGGTATCAAATATTATATCGATGGATGGGATTATGATAAGATTTCAGTTTTCTTTGATGAACTAACAGCAAAAACAATATATTAATAATATTTGTTTATGCAGGAGGTGTTTATATACAACATTAAAATTGAAATGGGTGCCAGCTATGAAGAACAGGCTGATACATACACTGTTGAACCACAGGATAAGACAGTTACAATAACTCATGAAAGCAGGAGCATTATTGATTTTGACGTAAAATCTGAAACAAAGACAGTCCCCGTTTCTGAATTCCAGCCCATAGAAGACGCTTTTGATAAACTAAATTTTACAAAGGTCTTCAAAGAAAGGATATTTTTAGTGTGCCTAAAATATTTTAATTATATTTTTATAAAGAATCATTTTTTAATTATTCATCATGTTGATTGTTTTATATGTAACTCTATCTCAAAAACTGAGATAGAGTATAATATTCAAATTAAATTATTATAAATATAGTATATATAGTATAAAAAAATATGAAATTAATTATTTAGGATAAAGAACAAAAGTGTTTTTCCCTGACTGTTCAAGCAGTACGTCTTGTACTATTGTGCCAATACTTGACATTCATGCATGTTTTAATCTAGTTTGCGCATCAATAGTAAGCGTCAAACCAAGCCGTGAAAAAAATCAGTTCACATAGATTTATTCTGACATTTTTGTATAAAGCAGGATTAATTACTTATTGTGTAGTTCCCTGGATTTTTCGGCTATGAACTCTTGATATGACATCTGGAACAACGAAGGGAAAACAGAATTAGTTAAATATTTTATTATTAAAAATAATCATCTGTCTAAAAAGAAATTGAAAGCTCAATTATTAAAATACAGTAAAAAAACAGTAAGGAATATTATACGATTAATAATTATGATAAAATTGTATTTTTCTTCTACGAAGAAAGCGGAACAATGCCGTGGTACTGGAATAATGAAGGCTTTTTCCCAGATTTGGAAATGAATAGCGATCAATGCGTAGCTGTGTTTTCGATTTCAGGAAATAATATTACATTTAGAGACCATTATTAATGCAATAATGAATTAAAAAAAAATTTAACTGCGTTGCTCAAAAACTATTCTTTGTCAGTTTTTTGTATTAATACTTCCTCGTATGAATGTTCAATAATCTTTTCAATTTGATCCATGAGTTTTTCTTTTAATGCGGAAGATTCTTCTTCATAAAGTACAGTATCTTTTGTAGGAAGGAATAATTTATAAATATCAATGCCTAATACATCTGCTATTTTGCAAAGGTTTTCATCACTGGTCCAGACTCTACAGCTTTCTACACTGGCAATTGTTTGAAAACCAATTCCTGTTTTTTCAGATAAATCTGCCTGAGTGTAT
>JAILHD010000069.1 GCA_024696155.1 Treponema sp.
ATAACTCCGTCAGCACCGCGCTGGAATGCACGAAGAATGAACATAGGGTTCAAGCGGCAAGAGCACGGAATGCGGATAATTTTTACGTTAGAAGGGTACTCAAGACGGTTATTACCGGCAAGGTCAGCACCCGCATAGGAACACCAGTTACAGCAGAAAGCTACAATCTTTGGCGTCCATTCTTTATTAGTGTTTTCACTCATAAATCATTTCTTCAGTTATTAGAGAACTGAATCAACCTCCGCCAAGATTTGTTTGTTGCTGAATCCAAGAAGATCCATAGCACCAGAAGGGCAGGCAACTGTACAAGCACCACAACCATGACACATAGCAGTATTTACCTGTGATACATGACGAGTGATTGTAGTTCTGTTTGGACCACGGAAATCCTTATCAACATAAGAGATTGCACCGTAAGGACAAACGTTAGCACACTGACCGCATCCGTTACACATGTTTTCGTTTGGATTTGCAGTACATGGATTGTTCTTAAGCTTATCTTTTACCAGAAGACAGATTGCCTTAGCAGCAGCTCCCGAAGACTGAGCTACAGTTTCAGGAATATCTTTTGGACCCTGACAGCAGCCTGCAAGGAAGATACCGGCTGTAGGAGATTCTACAGGACGGAGTTTTGCATGTGCTTCAAGGAAGAAGTCGTTGTTATCCATAGATGTTGTAAGCATTGTTGCAAGAGGGCGGGCAGACTTGTCTGCTTCAATAGAAGCAGCAAGAACAACCATATCAGCCTTGATGTGAACCTGTTTGTTCAAAATCAAATCTGAACCCTGAACATCTAATGTACCGTCAGAAAGCGGAGTAACTTTTCCTACCTGACCCTTGATGTAGTGAACTCCGTACTGTTCAACGGCACGACGGTAGAATTCATCAAAGTTTTTACCTGGAGTACGAACATCAATATAGAATACAGTGATGTTTGTATCAGGGTAATGATCGCGGGTAAGAATTGCGTGTTTAGCTGTATACATACAGCAGATTTTAGAGCAGTATTCGTGACCTTTTGTTGAATCTGCAGAGCAACGTGAACCTACACACTGTACGAATACAATGTTCTTTGGCTCTTTTCCGTCTGAAGGGCGGAGAAGGTGACCGTTTGTAGGACCAGATGCGTTGCAAAGACGTTCAAACTCAAGTGAAGAAACAACATCAGGACTCTGGCTGTAAGCATATTCATCGAATTTTTCGAGAGAAATAGGATTGTAACCAGTTGCTACGATGATTGCACCGTATTTTTCTGTAAGGGTTGTTTCCTTCTGAGTAAAGTCAATAGCTCCGGCCGCACAAGCCTTTTCACAGAATCCACATACATTGTCTTTTCCGTTTTTAAGGCCCTTCATGTGAAGACAGTAGTCAGCACTGATTGCTGCAACCTTTGGAACTGCCTGAGCAAAAGGAATGTCGATTGCTTTTCTTGTATTAAGATTAAGGTTAAAGCTGTTTGGAACCTTCTTGTTAGGACATTTTTCCATACAAGCACCACAACCTGTACATTTTTCTTCATCTACATAGCGTGGGTGACGTTTAATGTCTACTTCAAAGTTTCCGATATAACCGCGAACTCCGCTAACTTCTGAGTAAGAAAGAATGCGGATGTTAGGGTTCTGGCTTACTTCTGTCATCTTAGGTGTTACGATACAAGAAGCACAGTCAAGGGTAGGGAATGTCTTATCAAGCTTAGCCATTTTACCGCCGACTGTGTAATCTTTTTCTACGATATCAACAGGGAAGCCTGCATCTGCAATGTCCAATGCTGCTGTAATACCTGCAATACCACCACCGATTACCAAAGCACGCTTTGTCATCGGAGTTTCACCTTCGATAAGAGGTGTATCCAGAATTGTTTTTGCAATTGCAGCTTTACCAAGGGCAATTGCTTTTTCTGTTGCGTCGCCCTTGTCTTTCATAACCCATGAACACTGTTCACGGATGTTGGCAACTTCAACTTTATAAGGGTTCAAACCAGCGCGTTCAGCACATGAACGGAAGGTTTTTTCATGCATACGTGGAGAACAAGAACAAAGAACTACACCTGTAAGGCCAAGTTCATGAATCTTTTCTTCAATCATCTGCTGTCCGGCAGAAGAACACATGTATGTGTAGTTTGTTGAGAAAACAACACCGTTTACTTTTCCAAGCTCTTCTGCGACTTTTGCTACGTCAACTGTACCGGCAATATTAGTACCGCAGTGACATACGAAAACACCAATTTTTTCCATTTTCTATGCCACTCCTATTTCTTGTATTTTCTGAATGCGCTCATTACAGCCTGCTGAGGCATATCTGCATCCAGATAGTTTGGTACATCCTCAGACTCAAGGTGATGAGGACCGCGCTGACGCTCAACATAAAGACGTACAGCTTCAATAAGTTTTGCAGGTTCAACCTGACGTGGACAACGTTCAAGACAGGCAAAGCATGAAAGGCAGGCATACATTGACTTTGACTTCAAAAGTGGTTCAATTTCGCCGTTTTCTACCATCTGAACAAACTGATGAGGATGATATTCCATTGAATCATAGTTAGGGCAGGTGCCTGAACACTTACCGCAAACCATACATTTCTTTGGATTTACACCGCTGATATCAAGAATGCTTTTTTTAGCTGCTTCGATTTCTGAAGGTAACATTATTCAGCCTCCTTTAATCCAAGAGCTTCAGCAAGCAGTTCTGTAAAATAAATTACATCGAGTTTGCTATTGCCTTTGTTTTTTGTGAGATTGTATTTGCAAAGCGGGCAGCTTGTTACAAGGAAGTCTGCTCCCATATCCTCTGCGTTTGCAAGAATCTTTTCTGTGCGTGACTTTGGAATAGAAGCATCTTCGAACATTGTGTAAGCTCCGCAACATTCATTTCTCTGTGAATAGATGACAGGAGTTGCTCCAATAGCCTTGATAAAATCTTCAAGAAGCTGAGGATTTTCAGGGTCATCGAGCTGAAGAACTTTGCCGGGACGCAAAAGAAGACATCCGTAATAAGCTCCGATTTTTTTGCCTGTGAATGGCTTTTTAACCGCAGCCTTTACCTTGTCCCAGCCTACGACATCACGGAGGATTTCAAGATAGTGAAGAACTTTTGTTTCTCCATGGTACTCGATTCCATCGTGAGCCAGATAATTGTTCACCTTGAGAATAACGTTTTCATCATTCTGCATGTCATCGTTAACCTGTTTGATAACGTTGTAGCATGCAGAACAAAGTGTAACTAAATCCTGTTTGGCATCGCGGGCATTTGCCAGAGCGCGGACAGAAGGAAGCTTTGTAGCTATTTCGTCTTTTGCAAGAGGGTATTCGCCTCCGCAGCACTGCCATTCAGGAATTTCTTCAAGTGTGAAACCCAATGCTTCCGCAGATGCACGTGCGTATTTATCAAGGTCAAGAGCCTTGTTTTTCAGCGTACATCCAGGAAAATATGAATAATTCATACTTGCTCCTATAAATGTATTAAACTACTAATATTTTAAGTTTTACGGGCGGATAAAAAATCACGCCCGATTGGAAAAAGCTTAGCTTTTTCTACTTACCCTGTGGGTAAGCGTCGCAACCTTACGGCTGCTTAATCAGTTTTGCGTTCGCAAAACTGACATTTACATCTCTAAGATTTATTTACCCTGTGGATAAGCCATACTTTCTGGTTTAAAGACCTCATCAAACTTTTCAGCTGTGAGGAAGCCTAAACCTACGCAGGCATCTTTAAGGGAAATGTTTTCATCAAAAGCCTTGTGAGCTGTCTTTGCAGCGTTCTCATAACCAATGTATGGGTTCAATGCAGTAACGAGCATCAAAGAGTTGTAAAGGTTGTGGTGCATCTTTTCTTTGTTTGCTCTGATACCAACAGCACAGTTCTTGTTAAATGAGAGCATAGCCTCTGCCAGAAGGCGTGCAGACTGAATGAAGTTGTAAGCAATCACAGGCATGAATACGTTCAATTCAAAGTTACCCTGTGATGCAGCAAAGCCTACAGCTGCGTCGTTACCCATTACCTGAACTGCAACCATTGTTACAGCTTCACACTGAGTTGGATTTACTTTACCAGGCATAATAGAAGAGCCAGGTTCGTTTTCCGGAATAAAAATTTCTCCAAGACCGTCACGAGGACCAGATGCAAGCCAGCGTACATCGTTAGCGATTTTCATCATATCTGCTGCAAGGGCTTTAATTGCACCGTGAGCAAATACGAGTTCGTCTTTAGATGTAAGGGCATGGAATTTGTTTGGAGCGGTAATAAAATCTTTGCCAGTAAGTTTTGAAACAGCTTCTGCAACCTTTGCGTCAAAGCCTTTTGGTGCGTTCAAGCCTGTTCCTACCGCAGTTCCACCCAATGCCAGCTGCTTAAGATATGGAAGTGAAGAGGCAAGCATTTCTTTGTCACGTTCAAGTGAAGTTCTCCATCCGCTGATTTCCTGGTCAAAGGAAATAGGAACTGCATCCTGAAGGTGAGTACGTCCAGATTTAACGATGCCTTCGTTTTCTTTTTCAAGTTTTTTGAAGGTAGCCACTAAAGTATCAATTGCAGGGAAGAGTTTGTCTTCGATTACACTTACAGCAGAAATGTGGAGTGCTGTTGGGAATGTGTCGTTTGAAGACTGGCTCATGTTGATGTCATCATTTGGATGACAGAGCTTTTTACCGGCAATTTCGTTTGCACGGTTTGCAATTACTTCATTGGCATTCATGTTAGACTGTGTACCAGAACCTGTCTGCCAAACAACAAGAGGGAAGTGGTCATTAAGACTTCCAGAAATAACTTCGTCACAAGCCTGAGAAATAGCCTTGAGTTTTTCATCAGTCATTTTCTCTGGTTTGAGTGCGTTATTAGCCATTGCAGCAGCCTTCTTCAAATATCCAAAGGCTTTTGTAATTTCGCGAGGCATAGTTTCAATACCTACACCAATCTCAAAATTTTCATGGCTTCTTTCGGTCTGGGCTCCCCAGTATTTGTCTGCAGGAACCTTTACTTCACCCATTGAATCATGTTCAATTTTGTATTCCATATATTTTTAATCCTTTAAAAGAAAATGCGCCGTGGCGCATTTTCAGTATTCACAATTTAGAATTTGAGCTGCTTGATAACGTCTTTAAGACAGTCTGCACTGTGTTTAAGAGATGCTACTTCTGCATCTGTAATTGGTGCAACAATATGAGATGCAATACCTTTTCTTCCTACGATACAAGGAATAGAAAGACATACGTCGCTGATTCCGTATTCTCCATTAAGCAATGTAGAAACTGTAAGCATAGAATCAGTTTCATAATCCAAAGCTTCGCACAAAGTTGCAGTTGTAATACCAATTGCATAGTTTGTACATTTTTTAGCAGCAATGATGATTCCACCAGATTTACGAATGTAATCTTCTACATCGTCTTTGTTGAAATCAGAGAGTTTAATTCCCTGAGCTGATTTAGCAAATGTTTCTACAGGAACAGAACCGATGTTTGCCAAAGACCAAGGAACAAAAGAAGAATCTCCGTGCTCACCGAATACATAACCGTGAACGTTTTCCTGAGCTACTTTGTAAGTTTCTGCAATACGAGCGCGGAAACGAGCTGTATCAAGCATAGTACCTGTACCGATGATGTGGTTAGCAGGGATTCCAGATGTTTTTACAAACTGGTATGTAAGAATATCAACAGGGTTTGCAACGATTACATAAAGAGCATCAGGAGCAGCCTTTGTGATTTCAGGAATGATAGATTTTGTGATGTCAACATTTGTCTGAGCAAGATCAAGACGAGACTGACCAGGCTTTCTTGCAACACCAGAAGTAAGAACTACGATGTCTGAACCTTTTGCATCATTATAATCACCATCGTGAATATAAACAGGTCCGATAAATGGAGTTCCCTGACGGATATCCATTGCTTCACCCATAGCGCGGTCTTTAGCGATATCAATAAGTACAATCTCAGAAGCAAGCTGTCTTAAAGTCAATGCGTAAGCAATTGTTGAACCAACCTGTCCTGCGCCAATAATAGTAATCTTGTTTGACATATGTATGTCTCCTTAAACAAAAATATGATTAAACCAATACTAATTCGATTTGAGTATTGTGAAAAAAAACGCAATTTTCCCCCACAATACTATTGAAATATAATAAACCCTTTTATTGATTTTGTGAATAAGTAAAAATCATTTTATGAATGATATCAACAGTTAAATTGTATTAATAAGAACTTATTTTATTCTTATGTCTGTAAGGGCACACTGGTCACCGGTCAGGGCAACATATACGGCAGGAGGATTATCCTTTACAATGCAGGTATTTTCTATATATATACCATGATTTATGGTTAATAAATGTACAACGTTTCCTTTTTTTGACAGTTCAATTATAGATTCGTAGCCAGCCTTGTTTGCCTCTTTCCAGTCTGTCCAGTTTTTAAAGGAATCAAGCTTCTTCATTGTAAAACTGTTTTCTGAAAATTCTTTAGAACCGTCATCTTCGCCGTTGAATTTAATCATTGCGTATTCGCGGTAGTTTTTGCCGCCAATTTTTTTATCATCAGAATAATAAAGAACAATGTAAGGACAGTGCCATACAAGATTTGCACCAGGCAGACTCATAGTATGGAAGAAAATCTTTGTTTTATCTGTAATGTTTACACCCTGTGTATAAGATGCTCTTGGACTGTTTATCTGAACATTCGGAATGTCTGATTCCAGACGATTAATGTATGTAAGTTTTTCTGCAATGCGAGGAATGCCGTTTTCTGCAATCTGATTATTTGTTTCTATTGCAGAAATATTTGTAATCTGACAGTTTTCTCCTGTAATTCCAATGTAGGCAGATTTTGAGATATCAGGAAGGGCAATTATCACTTCTGTTAATTTTTCTGGGGCATTTAGTTTTACTAAAAGATGATCTTCAAAGCGGGCTGCAGAAACTTTGTAAGTTGTCTGATTTTCTGAGTCTTCTTTTGGAGAAACTTTTGCTTCCAGGTTTCTGGCGCTTGTGCAGATGTAGTGTCCGTCAAACCAGAGTTCTGCATATTCAAGATAGCTGTAAGATTCAATCAGGTTTTGTTCGCTGTGAACATGTCTGTCGTAAGAGTCAAAAAGAACAAGAGATGGGGCAGAGAAGCTTCCTTCATTTTGTGGAAGAGGGGTAAAATCAAAACTGATTTCTGTAAAATCACGGGTAACGGGAATGCCTACAGAAATTTTTGAACGGTATTCTGTGCATGAAATTTCTTTTTCCAAAGGATCAAAATGTTCTTCGTGAATCTCAGAGTTTTCTGCATCCATAATAAGAACCATAGTTTCTGCAAAAACAGGGTCATATTTAAGACCTGATTCTTTTACAAGTTCTTCGCGGATAATTGCTTTAGGAATTGGATTACGTATTGGAGTTTTTGAATCCATAGAAACATAAGCCTGGGAAATGGCAACTATGCGGGAAAGTTCTGGAATTTCTTCTCCTTTTAATCCTTTTGGATAGCCTTTGCCGTCGTAGCGTTCGTGAATATAACGGATGTTTTCGCTTAAGTAAGGATACTGTTTTATGCTTGAAAGAATTTCTGAAGATGATTCTGGAAGTTTTTTGATTATTTTTTCTTCATCTTCAGAAATGCCGCTTTCTTTTTGAATAAGGGAATCTGGAATGCTTCCAAGTGCTACATTGTGCAGAAGTCCTGTATAATATGCTTCTTCGCAGACGGCTTCTGATTTTCCTGCTTTTTCTGCAATCAGGCGGGAAAGTTTTGCAACTTTTTTGGAATATCCTGTAAGATAAGAACTTCGTTTTTCCAGCGCTTTTATAAAGGCATCTGTTGTTTGGGCAAAAAGCTGCTTCATGCTATTTTGTTCTTCTCTTAAAAGGTTCATTTCGTGGCTGTGGGCCTTTTGTACTTCATCATTGATATCAAGATATGTAAAGATGTACAAAGAAATAGACACAAGTACCATTGCCATGTTTACAATTGAGATTCCGTAAGCAAAAATCTGAAGGATTCCCATGCTGATTGGAAGGAAAATATACAATAAAAGAGCTGTATAAATAAATCGACTAAAGCTTTTTCTGTATTCTGTGATTACTGTAAACTGAATAATCGGGCAGATCACAGGAATTATATAACTTATAAGAAAATATTTTCCTCTGTGATAAACGTTGTTCGAATCAAAACTGTAATAAAGGCCTGTAAAAACTGTTACAACTGAAAGAAGCATTCCTATTGAAGAGGTAATAGTTACGAAGTTTAGTCTTTTTGGAATATAAGAAACAGAGGCTTTTCTTGAAAGTAAATCTATAAGATAGAGATTAAAAAGAAACACAATTCCAGAAGTTATGAAGAAGACTCCAAAATTAGACAGTCGAACTAATACATAGCCAAGCGAACCCGGGTTTCCTCCATATTGATAGCCTAAGCGGTCAAAGAAAAGAAGCAATGTTGCACTTAATTCCATTCCTATAAGAATCCATTTTCTTTTTTTAGGAAGAAAGCGTGTGAGCAGCAGAAGGACTGCCATTGTAGCACAGACTGCGCAGAGAGCGAGCATTATATTCATCTGGTGATTTCTTATAAAATCAAACATAATTTTGGCTCCTTATTCCTGATTCAGACGGCCTAGAATTATTTTGTAAGAGGTGTAGACCAGTAAGAAGGATTCAAGGTTTGCACCAATATAAATCTTGTCATCTTTGTTGCAGGCTTCTTCCATTTTTTGTGCAAGTTCAGCAAAGGACGAAGCACCTATTATTTTTGCCGAAGTTTTTAATATCCTTATTTTTGAGGCAAAAATCTTATAGTCACCTTTCTGGTAGGCGTGATTTATTCGCTTAACGGTTTCGTCTATTGTGTCGTAGAAAAGATGCAGGCCAAAAATGAATGTTCCAATGCTTCCTGTATTTTTTATGCCTTCTTCAACGTTAATTTCTTTTACATCATTAATCCATAAAAGCGGTTGAGGAATTTCATTCAAAGAATCTGTCACAAGAGTCTGGTCTGGAATTTCCATAATCTGCTGAGGAAGATGGCGCATAATAATTCGTTCCATAAGACTTGAATCAACCGGAATGGAAATGAAGCCGTTATAGCCTTTTGAAATATAATATTCTTCGTTGTCTGTGCCGTTTTCTGTAAGTGCATAAACCGGAAGGTCTGGAGCATAATTTTTGATTTTCTGGATGGCTTCTTCTCCGTCCATGCCTGGAATATTCTGATTTAAGAATACAATGTGGAATGTATTTGTTCTGATGGCATCAATTGCTTCTTCACAAGAAGAGGCTGTTGTAACAAAAACCTTTGTTGCTTTTAACAGAGCGCGGAATACATTTACTATCATAGGATTGTCTTCTACAATAAGGATATCTGCATCTGGTGCAATAAACTGAGGAATATATGGTCCCCTGTTGTGCATTTCTTCCTGTTCTGTAAAAATTCCTATTGGAGAAACATCTATAATTTTTTGTTCAAGCGTAAAAATAAATTCAGAGCCTTCGCCGTAATTACTCTGACAAACAAGAACACCACCCATTAATTCTGCAAACTTTCTGGAAATATCAAGGCCAAGGCCTGTTTTTAGTTTTTCTGAGTCCTGACGCTGATTTTGTTCAAGGTTGCCATATACAGAGAACAGGCTTTCTACGTCTTCCTGTTTAATTCCAATTCCTGTGTCTTTTACAGTAAAACAAAGGCCGCAGGTATCATCAGTTCTGCTTTCCATAGAAAGTTTAAGGGTTATGCTTCCTTCATACGTAAACTTTATTGCATTATTTAAAAGTTTTAAGATAACCTGTTTAATTTTTCCAACATCACCGTAGAGACGTTTTGGCAGCATTTCATCAATTTTTACTACAAATTTAAGCTGCTTTTGGAGGCATCTTGTACGGAGCTGGCTGACAATGGCAAGCAGGAATTCCTGGACATTGTATTCCTGCTGAATAAGCTGGAGTTTTCCGGATTCAATTTTTGTAATTTCTAGAAGGTCGTTAATAATAGTAAAAAGTGATTCAGAAGCCGAGCGGATGTCAAACGCGTAATTCATCATGGCCATAAAATATGACTTTGGAACATCTTTGGCTTCTTCTCTCAAAATCATTTCATCCATGCTAAGAATTGTGTTGATAGGAGTTAGAAGCTGCTGAGACATATTTGAAAGAAATCGTGATTTTGCGCTGTTGGCTCTGTCTGCTTCATCTTTTGCCTGCCGAATCTGCTCATACTGGCGGCTTATGACGGTATTCTTCATTACACGCCAAACGATGCAGCCTACGGTAAGAAGAAGAATTATAATTACAAGGAATTTAAAAATTAATAACTCTGTAATTCTTGGGCGTTTTATAATCTGGAATCGTTCATCAACAAGAATGTTTTTTTTGTTGTTGTCTAAAACCTGAACGTGGAAGGTGTAGTTTCCGTAAGCAAGCCTTGTGTATTCCTGTGTTGTAAGAGCGTTTCTTTTTACAGTCTGTCCGAAATCATCATATCCTTCCAGAAAGAGTCTGATGTATGGATTTGCCATTGTATAATCCATAACGGCAGGAGTGATTTTTATGCGTCCGTTAGATGCCGGAATTGTATAAGACCCGTCTGGATTATGGAAGATTTTCTGATTATCAAGGAAGATTGAATTTATGTTTACTTTTACCAGAGAGGTGTTTTCAAAATAATGATTGATGTTTACTCGAATTACACCTTCGCGACCACAGATATAGAGATTTCCTTTGTCATCAAGGGTACTGTAAGAATTGCTTGTAATTGAATATGGAAGTCCGTTTGCAATTGTGTAATGTCTGTAATCTTTTACGGTGTCGAGTACAAGTTCTTCTGTTTTTTCTGTGTAGATTCCGTAAGAAGACAAAATCCACATTTCATCATTGTTGTTCTGGTAAAGATCATAGTTATTATTATATGGAAAGCTTTTTATATTTTTAATTTCTCCATTAATAATGTATTCAATTGAGTTTGAAGTAATTACCCAGTAAAGATTACGCTGTGGTTCTTTTTTGATTCGCATTACAACGTCGCTTGAAAGACCTTCGTCACGACCCAGGTGCCCGATTCCGTCTTCTTTTACAATGTAGATTCCATCGCCATCACTTCCACAGTAGATGTCGCCGTTGTCGCCTTCGCAGACAGTAAGAAATTCTGTGTTTTTAATTCCGTCTTTTTTTTCTACGGTTTTTACGATTTTTCCATTTTTAATAATTGCAAGTCCACCGTTAGATCCGCAGAGAATTTTATTGTCTTTTGTAATATTTATACATCTTATGTGATTGTCTGGAAGTCCATCATCTGTTGTATAGGAGGTGATTTTTCCATCTGGAGCCTGACATACAAGTCCCATATTTTTTGTATAAGTTGCGATCCAAAGGTTATTATTTTTGTCCTCTATAAGACAACGGATTCTTGCACCTTCAAGATAGCGTGTAAGTTCATTAGAAACAGGTTTGTCATCTTTATTTATAATCCTTAAGCCGCTGTCTGTTCCAACATAAAGCTTTTCGTTATGAAAGCAGGTTGTATTTGTTACTGCTTTTGGAAGACCTGCTAATTTTGTAAGGTTTACAAAGTTATTTGTAACAATCTTCATTACTCCCTGTGTAGTTGAGGCTACCCAGATGTTTCCCTGATAGTCGGAAGTTGTCATTTCTATGGCACTATTTATAGGAAGATTTGGAACTTCAAAGAAATGCTCGTACTGGTCTAGCCAGCCGATTGTAGTTGTAGAAGAGACCCAGACTCTTCCGCAGTCAAAACTGATCCAATGGATGCTTTTTAATGGAGAAACGTCGATTTTTCTTAGATTCTCTACGTTGCTTCCAAAGTCTCCATAATAAAGAGAATTACTTTCTGTTCCAATATACAGTTTTGCAGGACGCAGAGGGTCGCACATAATTGTTGTGATGGTTTCTATGCCAAGTTCTTTACTGCTGTAAACATTTGTAATTTTGCAGTCATCAATTGAAAAAATAAGACCTTTTTTTGTCTGACCATAAACTCTTCCGTTGTAATCGGAATCAAGTCTTAGAATTCGCTCATCATTTATGCGAGGATCAGAAACTCTTGAAAGCTTTCCAAATTTGTCTACATAGCAAACGCCAGCTGTTGTGCCGATGAAGATGTTTCCTTTGTTGTCTTCTGCAAAAATTCGGATGCTGGAAGAAGAAAGTCCATCATTGTATGTGTAATGACGGGCTTTTTCGTTTTCTAAAACTACAACGCCGTTATCATTTGTGGCAACCCATAGACGTTTTCTGCTGTCTTCAAAAAGGCCTCGGCCGCTTGTAAGACCAAAGTAGGTTGGAAGATGCTCAAAAGTTGTGCCGTCGTAGCGGATAATTCCTGAGTATCCGCAAATCCAAATGTAGCCTTCTTTTTCTCCAAGAATGTAGTTTGCATCAGAAGTTGGAAGACCATTTGTTGCATCGTAAACTTCTGTGGTGTAATCGACCTGAGAAAGCTGTCCTGTTACAGCGTAGCCGCCGCCGATTTTGGGTGCATTTTGCGCAATATATTGTGCAGTCTGTGCAGGAACTGAATTTGCCTTTTGCGCAAAAATTGCAAAGATTGCAAAAGAGAAAATGGATTTGAATGCTTTTAATATTTTATTTTGCAGCACCGTTACCTCCATTTTTACACCTTACTGGACGGGCGTATTATATTTTTTAAGAATAAGCTTTACTTCTGGAAGTGCGTCCATAAAAACTTCTACACACTTTGGATCAAACTGAGTGCCGGTCCCTTCCTGTAAAATTGAAAGTGCTTTTTCCAGAGGAAAGGCTGGTTTGTAAACACGAGGAGAGGCGAGGGCATCAAAAACATCTGCAACCGCCATAATACGCGCAGAAAGAGGAATTACTTCGCCATGAAGGCCTTCCGGGTATCCTTTTCCATCCCAGCGTTCATGATGGTAAGCAGCCATGTTTCTTGCTTCTTTTAGATAGCTTTCTCCCTGAACTGTACTGATAGCGTTTTCAAGAATCTTTTTTCCGGCGGTAGTGTGGCTCTTCATAATTGTAAATTCTTCGTCTGTAAGCTTTCCAGGTTTGTTTAAAACTCCGTCTGGAATATTGATTTTTCCAACGTCGTGCAAAGGGGCTGAGCGCACAACATCTGACATAAACTTTGGAGTGATTTTTTGTGCGTAATAGCCCTTTTTCTTAAGGCCTTCTACAATAATTTTTACGTATGCAGAAGTTTTTTGAACGTGTGCACCAGTATCAGAGTCACGGCTTTCTACCATATCTGCCATAGTAATAATAAGACCATCCTGCATTTTTGCAGTCGAATCAGAAAGACGGCGGATGTCTCGCATCTGTTCTGCCTGGTTTAAAGTCATCCTGCAAATAGCAAGATAAAGTTTTTCTACTTCATCATTTGTATGAATGTCCAGTGAGCGGATTGTGCGTACGTTTTCATCTAGTTTTTCCTGTTCTTCTCCTGTAAGGGCAAAGCGGTCAACACAGGCAGCGATTGTACTGATTGGGAAAGTGGTATAAATACCGCTGGTCCAGAGGGCATAGGCTATTATCAAAATAAAAAAGCCTGCCATAATAATCATAACTTTGATGATAAAAGTTCCCATGTAGTCTGTCATGTAATCAAGAGAAATGTCGGCACCTACATAGCAGACGCACTTTCCGTTGGTGTCGCGAACAGGATAGTAAACAGTCTGCATCCAGCCTAAAATACTGTTTGATTCTACAGGTGCAATTTCTTTTCCTGCAAAAAGATCTGGAAGATATGGCTTAAAATCTTCATCAAATGGAACCAGCTGACCTGGCATATATGGTTCGTAATTATCAAAGCCTGTATCAAGGTCAAAAATAAATCTGCCGCCGCTTTCTTCTATTTTTAAAACGTAAAGATAGTGAATGTCGGAGGAGGAATTCCAGATTTTATAAAGCATATCCTGAGTTTCTTTGTAGCCTGGGGCATCATAGCCAGATTTTATAAAATCATTTACAAGTTCAGGATTTATTATATCTGCAACAAATTTGACAGTTTTAAATGCATTTTTAGTTTTTTCCATTTTAAAATTGTCAAAATATAGTCTTACACCAATCCAACCTGTAACAATCACAAGAATAAAAGAAGTAACCGTGAGTGTTAGAGTGTTTCTTTTTCTTAGAGAATATTTTATGTCTTTTCCCCAGACTTTTAGTGATTTTAATTGTGAATCTGTAAGGGGGCGCTGCTTCCAGGTTCCGTCTTGAAGAAAGTAGAATTTTTGTTCCGGAATAAAGGTTGTTAATATTAGAACCAAAATGATTGAAAATCCTTTATCAAGAATGTTCATAAGAACATTGATAAATAAGAATGATGCAAAATAAGATTGATTTACAGTTTCAGAAAAAGAGCGGGCATTTGCGGCAACAATTGACTGCTGGTCGCTTCCCAATAAAGCATATTGTATAGAAGAATAAATTACTGAAGTTGTTAAAATAAGAATGATAGAAAATAAAAGAGTTTTTCCAATCTGCTTAAAGGAATACTTTTTTACAAACCATACTGTAAAGATTGCTATGAGTGCATGGAAAAAAGAAAAATAAATTGCAGCTTCATAAAAAATAGAACATATAAAACTGGAAAGAACTGCGGTAAGAATACCTGTAAAAAGCATTCCGCTTACGGCAGAAACTCCGATTGTGCCAATAGTGTCTAGAAAGAATGGGAGTCCAAGACGGCTCAAAAAAAACGAGAAAGTTACGTTTATAGTTATTCCGACTGTTGCAAGCAGTATGCGCCACAGTCGGTTGTTTACATTTTTATGAATTGCCTTATTTTGTGAATCGTTCACTATTTATCCGCCTTTTCATAAAATCTTATTTAAAATTATAGCACGGGATTTCTTGGATTCATAATAAAAAAAATTGAAAAATTTTTGAAAATTCTTTGTTTGTCCTATTGACCAAAAATCATCAAAAATATAATATATTAATCATCAAGCGACACTAAGTCACCTGATAAGTTTTGCGGATGTCATATAACGGCTTATTATCTCAGCCTTCCAAGCTGATGACGAGGGTTCGACTCCCTTCATCCGCTCTTCAAAAGCTCATCGATAAGATGGGCTTTTTTTATGCCTAAATGCTTATGTTATAAGGATTTAGCGCATGTGGATTACATAATTTATATTTGAATGTGTCCTACCTTGCTGGGCCAGGCGCATGAACGTAACGGCATTTTTGTTGAATTTGGGATCGAATTTGATAAAAAATTTGATAACAGATTTGATAAACCGATTTGGGAAAAAATGCCGCCTTGTGGTTATTCAAAAGTCACAGGAGGTTTTTATGCGTCAGTTTTATCTTGGTAAAACTAGCTCTGGCTATTACAAGGCATACTTTATTGACCCTGTAACTGGTTGTCGCGATTACGGTAAGAGTACGGGCACGAAAGACAAAATCGAAGCTGCCATTATTGCAAATGATTGGCTTAAGAATGGCAAGCCTACCGCCCACGCTAATTCCCGTAAATTAAAATCTGACGATTCTCTTCTTGTTCCGACTTCCCTTAAAAGCTTTGTTGACCGTCTTTCTGAAGCTGAGGCAAAAACTGTTATGTCTATGCTTTCACAAAAGTTTGGTTTTACTTCTCCTGTAGTTTCTCAAAAGCCTGTAGAAGTTGGAGAGCCTGTGGTTGAAACTCTTGCACCTGTTCCAGTTCCTTCCTCGGCAGAAGTTGTAAAGCCTAAAAAAGTTATTGTAATTAAAAAGACTGCTGACGGAAAAATGCAGCTTGTGAAAAATAAAAAACAGGTTGTAAAAGATGGCTCAAGTTCTGTGCCAAGTATCGGGCTTACTTCTGACGGAAAGCATCTTCTCTGTGATAACCTTGAGAACTTCTGGGATTATGATACTTCTGTGTTTATTAAAAGACAGCTGGACCGCGGGCATTCGCTTTCAAAAAAATATGCCTTTTGCATGAAGTCTTTTGTGCGTAATTACTGGAGGCCTTATTTCGGGGATGATATGTGCATCGAAGATTTGACTGTACCGGATTTAGATGACTTTTTGTTTTACCTTCATGATGCCAAAGAGCTTGCAAGTGAGACGATTAATAAAAATATAAACTGCGTAAACCGCTGTTTGAACTGGCTTGCTAAGCAGCAGAAAATTAAAGTAAACCCAGTTGCGAGTGTTGAGCGATTTAAGGTTGATGCAGATGAGCGTGATATTCCAACTGAACAGGAAATCAGAAGCCTGCTTGCTTTGGATTGGGAAAACCATTCGGCAAAACTTGCCTTTAAGGTTGCGGCTTTTTACGGCTTACGTGCCGGAGAGATTAGCGGTCTTCGTGTCTGCGATATTGATGTGGTAGCTGATATGCTTTATGTGCGTCACTCTTACAGTGAGATGGACGGTCTTAAGTCAACCAAGAATAAAGAGATTCGTGAATTGCCGATTGATCATGCTCTGGCCTTACAGCTTATGAGCCAGGCTCGTTTAAATCCAGAGTTCGGGGATTTGAGTTATGTCTTCTGGTCTGTAAAGAATCATAAAATGCCGATTACACCAGGCTATTACGGAGACTGTTTTTATAAAGCCTTGGAAGAAATTGGAGTTAGCGAGGCGGTTCGAAAAGACAGAAATATTGTATTCCACAGTTTACGCCATTTCTGTTGTACGATTTTGAAACAGCGTGCTGATAAGGAAATTGTGATGGAGATTATGGGCCATAAATCTGGCCGTATGACTGACCATTACTCTGACCATGAGACTCAGGAGAAGTTTGATAATATGCGAACAATTATTTCTGGAGCCTGGGAAAAGTATATTTCGGCTTAGATGTTTTCAAAATGCAAACAATTTATTTTATATCGTGGGCAAAATGTAAGCATTAATTGGCACTTTGCAAACGTGGTTTAGTTTTAAGATAGAGCCATAGCAGATGAAAATCTGCTGTGGCTTTTTTTATTTATCTCAAAACAGGAGTGAAAGAAATGGCAGAAGAAAAAAACATGGATTTACTTACGTTTAAGCAGGCTTGTGAGTACCTGGGATATAGTCGGACTTTTATGTACAAGCTCTGCAAGGAGAAAAAGATTCCGCATGTGAATCTTGGCAGGCGTTTGCTTTTTAGAAAGTCAGATTTGTTTGACTGGCTTGGAACTATGGTTTGTGAGGTGGGCGCATGAATATTCCGCTTTCTAAGATTCTCGAAGAATCGAATGACTTCTGCAGGCGTATTGCCTCAGAAGAAAAGTATGGCGAGATAATCGTCAGGATAACATTGAATGACGGATGCCCGGTAAAGCTTGAAAAGGCTTTCTGTGAGCATGTAACAAGGCGAAGCGTAAACCGCTACGTAGTAAATAAATAAATCAGGCAAGGAGGTTTTCAGGTGGGAGATAAGGACACTGTTTCGACATCCGCAAACTTAAACAGTGAACTTAATTCAAAGCAGGCAGAGCCGGAAAAGTCTTGGGAGAAAAAATTAGATGATGAGCCTCCCAAGGCTTTTAAGGCTTTCTGTCTTTTCCGTGCTATGGGCTACAAACGAAGCATTAAGGCCTGTATGGAACTGCACGGTATTGAGCCGAAGAAATACGGCTCCTGGGCACGTTACGCCAGACTATACCGCTGGAATGAACGTGCTGCAGAATACGATGCCTATATTGCAAAGGAAACTGAAAAGGAAATTCTTGCTGAACGTATTGAACGACGTAAACGCCAGATGGAAATGCTGAACGGCTTTGACGAACTTGTGGGAAAAAGACTTAAAACTCTGGACCCGGAAAAGCTTGATGCAGATGGCGCAATGGACCTTCTTGAACGTTCTGCAAAACTTGATTCTTTCATT
>JAILHD010000088.1 GCA_024696155.1 Treponema sp.
TTATGTGTTTTTTGTATCTCTGAAATAAGGGTTTTTGCAGGCACCGGCCAGTACGGAAAACGTACTCCAGGAATTCCAGAGCTGAATTTTTTTTCATTTACAGAAAGACCTCCGATTTTTCCAATCAGATAGAGGTACCAGCCCTTGTCCATAACAGATTCTCTAAGATATTCCATTACGTCAGCTGGCATTGTGTCATCAAAGCAGACTGCAACATGGATGGATTCTTTTGGAAGTGACTGAACACTGTCGTATTCTGCAGGAAGTGAATGAACGATAAGGGAGGCACTTTTTAAATCATTAATAAAAGAGCGCACAACCATACGTTTTTCATCGCCAATTACGTAAATATCTTTCACTGTCATTTTTTCTACTCCTTTTTTATGTCTTTACGATATTCCGATATTACTTTTGATAGATTTATATAGTCCATTTGCTGGGCATAGCTGCTTATGTTTTCAAAAACCTGTACAAAATCTTCTGGCAGTTTATAGCCCGAAAGTTTTTCTACAACTGAGTCTGCAAGCTCTGGATTAAAGTTCTTTGCAGCATTGTCCAGATTGTCCAGTACTTCGTTCAATGCTTTTTTAGTAAGACGCTTTTTTTTGGAAGAGCCTTTTTTATTGTCTGGGGTGTAATCTTTAAGAATTTCTTTAAAACTCAAAAGATGTTCCATTAAAGCTGGATTTTTTTCAAGAATCTCTGCTTCTTTCTTTTCATCTGCGGCTTCTTCAAGTTTGCGTGCCTCCTCAGAAAGTTCAAAGGCTCCTATAAGGCGGCTTTCACTTTTGAGTGCATGAACCTTAATTCTATAGTTTTCAAAATCAGAATTTTCCAGGAAACTGCAAAGCAATTCTTTTTTTGCGTCGATTTCGCTGTAAAAGGTTGTAAACATTTCCCTAAGCAGCTGTGCTGAACCACAGTTCTGAAGAGCTGTTTCAATATTTATTCCTTTCATTTCAGGAAAGTTTTCTTTTTCGCTTTCGGATATGCTTTCTGTAGCTTCGTCTTCCTTTTTATTTTTTGACGGAGAAGCATTTACAAAATCTGGAACTTCTTCTATGTATTCTGGCGGAAGATATGCACGAATCATGTTTTCAAGTTCTGCAGGAACTACTGGCTTTGAAAGATAATCTGTAAAACCTTCTTTGATGTAAAGTTCCCTTGCTCCCGAAATTACATTTGCAGTAAGCGCAATACATGGCTTTCCAAGGCTCTTGTTGCCAGAAAGCTCGTTGATTGCGTGCAGGGTTTCAATTCCATCCATAACAGGCATTCGGTGGTCAATAAAAAGAATGTCATATTCATTCTGCTGAACTTTTTCAAGAGTTTTTGCACCGCTTTCTGCTGTGTCCAGTGTAATTCCTGTATGTTTTAAAAGTCCCTGAACTACCTGAAGATTCATAGGTGTATCATCTACAAAAAGAATTTTTGCTTTTGGCGCATAAAGTTTTTCTGTGTAGTGACTTGCTTCATCAATACTCTTTTTATGGGCTTCGTTCAGGTTACCGAGTGGAATGTTTTCTGCAATTTTTTGGCGTACTTCAAAAGAGAAGGTTGAGCCCTTGCCGTATTCACTTTCGATAGAAAGACGGCTTCCCATCATATCCAAAGTACGTTTTACAATGCTCATTCCAAGGCCTGTACCTTCAATAGTTCGATTGCGCTTTTCTTCAATTCGCTCAAAAGGAGTAAAGAGCTTCTTTAAATCATCAGGTTTGATTCCAATTCCGGTATCTTTAACTTTGACCTGAAGCATAATTGAAGTTTTATCATCTTTAATGTATGCAAAATCAACAGAGAAAGTAATTCCGCCTTTCTGGGTATATTTTACGGCATTTGTAAGAAGATTCAGAATACACTGTTTAAGCCTCATATTATCGCCGTAAAGGAATTTTGGCATTGCAGGGTTTGCCTTTAATTCAAAGGTTAAGTCTTTCTGTTCAGCCCGTTCACTAATCATAACGCGAAGGTCTACCAGAAGCAGGGCAAGGTCATAGCGAACTGGAATAATTTCCATTTTACCAGCTTCAATTTTTGAAAAGTCAAGAACATCGCTGATGAGGGAGAGCAGGGTGTTTCCGGCATTACGGATGTTTACTGCATAGCCGCGGATGTTGTCGTTTTCTGTTTCCCGCAGAATAAGTTCGTTCATTCCAAGCACGGCATTTATAGGAGTACGGATTTCGTGGCTCATATTTGCAAGGAAATCACTCTTAGCTCTTGATGCGTTAATGGCAGTTTCCTTTGCATTGCGTTCACTTTCGGTTTGCTTTCGGATGTATTCAATGTATTCCTTAAGCTGCTTTTCCATCATTCGAATGCTGTCTGCAAGAAGTCCAATTTCATTGTCTGCCTTATATTTAATGATGATTCCAAGTTCTCCGCGAGAAAGTCTTCTGGAATCTTCAATCAGTTCAGAAATTGGACTGATAATTTTGTTTGAAATAAAAAATACAAGAAATGAAAAAAGAAGAAAGATTGTAAATAAAAGAATAAAACTCAGCATAGAGATTCTGAATCTTGCTGATTTTGCAACAATGTCTTCAATTGAAATGCCAAGAATTGAACCATTCTGCAGTTTTTTAAAAATAATATGCTGGACTCTTCCCTGCCAGCGGCATTTGTAAATCTTTCCCTGGCTATGGTCATTTCTTGCGCAGGAGGCAATTCGGCTAAGTTCATGGTCAAACATGATTGAAGGTAAGCCGTTTGGATAATCCTGATGGTATATAAGACTGTAGTTCGTATCTAAAAGAAAGGCCAGGGCATTCTGCATTTTTAGAGTGTCTACAAGTCTTTTTAGATATGCAAGCTCAATGTCCATGCCTACAACCCCAAGAAAGGCCCCTTTTCTGTAAAAAGGAATGACGTAGGTAATCATTTTGATATCTACGTTGCGGTTTTCGTAGGGGAGCATCCAGATAGGTTTTCCAGCGGCCAGCGGTTCGTAGTACCAGCCTACGTGTTCTCTGTCATCTGCTGAATATTCCGAAAGGTCTGTTGGTTTTACGCTTACAAATCCGCCGTAGCGGTCTCCTGTCATAAAAACGCCTGCTGTGTTGCCAAACTTTTCTTTTTCCAGCCTGAACCAGGAGGTTGCGGCACCAGGTGTAAAGCGGGCAATATCTTCAAACCAGTCTTCTGCACGGTGAAGGTAATCTTCTCTGTAGCTTTTGTCGTTTACAAAACGGTTTTCGTCCAGAGTTGAAAGAAGGCGTTCTTCAAGAACGCTTACAGAGTGTTCAACCTGTGTAAATATAGGATTGATTTCTGCTGACTTACCCTCTGCAAGAAGGAAGGCTGTCTGTTTTATGCTTTGAGAAATAGCATTTTTTTGAAAATGAGTTGTAATCAGTGCAATTGGAATAAAAATTATTAAAACAAAGCTTAAAGTACGGGCTGTAAGCTGTGATAAAAGTGAGTTTTTTACACGGAAGGAAAAGCGCCTTGTCATTTATAAGTTTTCTCCCTGATGAATTATTGCTCTGTTTCCTCCTGCAAATTTAGCTGCGTAACAACCCTGCATTGCAGAATAATAGTTTTTCTTTATTGAATCTGTAAGAACGATTGGTGCAAGGCCTGCAGAAATTGTAATGCCAAGTTCTTCATTTACCTGCTTGCAGAAGTCTCTACACAAATCCATTGATTTTCCAAGTTCCTGTTCAGAAAGAACTACAAAAGTATCACTTCTCCATCTTAAAAGAAGTCCAGACATATCAAAATATCGTTTTGCAATGTCTGCTGTTAATTTTATGAGCGGAACTCCAGGTCTTGCCTTCTGTTCTGCAGAAAAATGATCTATATCAAAAACAATAAAGCATTTGTAGCGTGTTGTATTAAAAATTCCGTTTTCTCCGTAGGCTTCGGTAAAGTAAATGCGGTTTGGAAGCTCTGTTACTTCATCAAGCGGATTAGGATCCGAATGTTTTTCTGAGCCGTTTCTTTCCATTAAATAGATAACAAGATAGAAAAGAGTTGAAAGAATTATTGCCGAAAAAATATTTAGAATTATCAGTGGAAAAACTTTTGAATGCGATCTGTGTCCGCCTGACTGCACAACAAGGTACCATCCCAGTTCTTTTAGGTATTTTGAAATTCTGTATTTTCTCATGTTCTGGCGGACAGAATAATTGTCATTTTCGTTATCAAGTTCGATGTTGTTCAAATACATCCGCTGAATATCAGAATAATCAACTGCCATTTGAACAAGACCGTTAGAATCTACAAGATTGATTTTTACACCATACTGATTTTCATAACTTTCCATAATCTGCTTAAGGTGATCCATTACAACGCCAACACCGCATACGCCAAGAAGGGTGCCGTCTGGAGCAGAAATTCTGCAGTTTATAAAAATTGTCCAGTGATTTCCATTTACCTGATCTGTATCTGCGTTTAATTCAAAAGGAATGTTTTGTTTTATAAAGGTTGGATACCATTTATCGTGCGGATCATTCAACGGATTTATGATTTTGTTAAAGCCTCGATAGGTGTAATAACAGCGGCTTTTTTCAGAAATAAGAAATGCAGATGTGTATCCGAATTCCTCTTTTAATCTGGAAAGATATGACTGCATGGCTAAAACGTTTTCTCCAAGAGGATGTTCTTCTTCGTGCTGCAGCCAGTCCACAAGAAGATTGTCATTTGACATAGTACGGGAAACCAGAAGTGGACGAAGAATCTCATCCGTTACAACATCATTTACCCTGCCAGCCAGCATAAGACTGAATTCTCTGTCCCTTTCATCAGGATGCTCCATCAGAAAAAAAGAAAAAACAGTGGAAAGAACAAAAGCCAGACTAACAGTAACAGCTCCCAGTGCAAAATAACTTTTTCTCATATAACTCATCTCCTTTTTAAAGGAACTTTTTACATATTATTTCAAGGTAAGCCATAAGTAGCGACTTGTCAAGCAAAGATTATATAGAAGAAAACCAAAAAAGTGTTTCTTTTAATAAAAACAAAAACTTGCATTTTGCAGGTTTAACGGTTAAAATTAAATAATTCAAAAAAATCTTAGGGGGATTTTTATGTCTTTAAAGAAAACTTTTTCCAGTGATGGAAAAACTTGTACGGTCGTTTTTACTGTAAATCCTACTGCTGCAGCGGGTTCAGAAAAAGTGTACTTGGTTGGTGAATTCAACAGCTGGAATCCAACTGCTAAACCAATGAAAAAAAGTCCTGATGGATCTTTCTCTGTAAAAGTCCAGCTTGAAACAAATAAAGAATATCAGTTCCGTTATTGTCTGGACGGCAATACCTGGATTAATGACTGGAAGGCTGATAAATATGTTCGTTCTGAGATGGCTAATGATGATAACTCTGTAGTAGATACTACAGTTCCTAAGGCTCCAAAAACTGCAAAGAAGCCTACATCAAAAGCCTGTGCAACAAAGAAAACTACTAAAAAGGCAACAAAATAACGCCTGTAGATAGTGCTGATAAAAAGTCGGACTTATAAAAAAGTTCGACTTTTTTTATAAAATTTGCAAATTTGCTATTGACCTTTTTTTGTGCTTTCTATATATTATAAACACTTATTCCCCGATTGTGTAATGGTAGCACTTCAGATTCTGGTTCTGACTGTGGGGGTTCGAATCCTCCTTGGGGAACTAAGGCTGGCTTATAAAAAAGTCAGCCTTTTTTTTTCGAATCACAATTGGCCGCTTCGAATATCGGTTTAGTTCGCCGCCCTCTCAAGGCGGAGAGACGGGTTCGACTCCCGTAGTGGCTACTTTTTGTATTTTATGCCTTCAGAAAATAACAGAACAGCGTTTGACAGGCTTGTGTCGGGACTTAGTGCTCAGGATCGAACTGAGATGCTTCGCCGATTAAATGGTGAAGGTCTAGCAAGCGTAAGACTTGTAGAAACTGAGGACGAAACTTCCGAAAAAAACGTATCACTCCATTATAAGTTCCAGACATTGCCTTTCTACCAGAAATTTATAATTAAACTCCGTGCAATTTTTTCAGGTAAGTCATCCGAAAGAATTTATAATGAAGATGTTCTTATGTCTATTGCAAAAAGAGTTAGCCGCGAACATCCTGGTCTTATAAATTGCCGACTTTATTATCTTGATGGAATTTTTTACGAGCATCTTAGGGAATTAAAAGCCGCTGCTGACTTTTTTAAGCCTTATTTTGCACCAATTGATAGTTCTCCTGGCGAATTTTACGTTTTTTTAAGCTCTTTTATATCTCCAGAAATTTCTGACACAATTAATTCAGAAGCAGATCCTTTTTCTCTTTCTTTTGATACTGAGCCAACTGTAGCGGAAAAGGACAAGCTTTTAAAAAATCTGGATAACGTTTTTTCTAATATGGACGGAATGGCAAAGGCAAATCTGTATACAGCCGTTAAGTCTGTTTCATGGCTCAGACAGTTTTCTGTACTTCCATTTATTCATTTTTCTGCGCAGTTTACAAATATTTTTGGAACTTCTTATACTTGTCCTTACAGTAATGCTCAGGCTGATTATGAATATTTTTCTTCTGTATTTTCAAATATTCATTCTGTTTCCAGCGAAGTTCTTGAAGCTCTGTTCTTTTTTATGCATAAGAATGAGTTTGCGCAGAATCCTCACAGTCAGGATCTGGAACGCTCTGTAAAAGAGTTTATGGCAGGTGCAAATACAAAGCTTTCTGCAATTCAGATGTTTATTACAGCAGTTCCTGTTATTAAGCTTGGAAAAATTATTAATCATGATTATGACTGGCAGCCTGGAAATATTGATGGTGTAGAGGCGTGGTTCCCAAAATTCAGGGCACAGTGGCGTGATATTATAGAAATTCGCTGGAAAGAGTGGCTAAAAGAGCGTAAAAAGAGTCTGATTGCGTCTACTCTTCATGAAGATTTTGATCTTATTTCATTCCCAGAAATTAAATATCATCCGTGGACTAATTTGTGGTCTAAAGTGCACTTTAATTGCGAGCTCACAGGCGGATTTATGTCGTGGTTTGCACAGGAAAAATACCACGAAATTCTAATTTATTTAAATGATATTATTCTGGAAGGCATTTTTAATGGTCCTCAGAACAGAGCTGAATATACAACAGGTTTTAATCTTTTTCAGCAGGCAAATCAGAAAATGGCAGATCTTCTGGTGATGCTTTCTCCTGGTGGCGATTACGGTGCAAAATTTGCTGAATGGTCTAAAGCTCCTGTTGGAACCCTTCAGGCACAGAATCAGATAAGGGCAACTGTAAGCCAGATTGAATCAGCAATCCGTGGAATTGTAAAAGATTTTACAACTGGAACTTCTGTGTTGGTAAAATTCCTTTCAAAACTTTATTCTTCTGAGCCTAAGCGTGCTCTGGAAGTTCTGCAAAACTTTTCTTCAATTAAAGGTCGTGGTAACCGTGAATGGCGCGATAATCTTGAAAAGGCATATATAGATCTTTCTAAATGTATTTTTTATATTTCTGAAGTAGAACCTATTGAATTAGGCCTCTAGAGTGCTTTATGACCAGATTTTCCCTTGATATTGCAAATCAAAAATACGTAACTTTTCCTTTTTATAAGAATAATAAAGAATTAAAAGATGCACCTATGTGCGGAATGACTGTAAAAGCTGCCGGAAGCATGCGCTTTCGCTGGAACGAGACGAATGATAACCGTAATGAGTTTTTTCACTGGATGCTTATTCAAAAACCTGTAGAATTAATTCATTCAAAGCTTGTTGTTGATTTACATCGTGGCAATGAAGCAGATGGTGTTCAGGCAGATGGACTTATTACCACAAAAAAAGATTTTCTTCCTGTTGTTACGGTTGCAGACTGTATGCCTTTGTATTTGTATGACCAGGTAACTGGCGTTTTTGGCGTGGTACATTCGGGCTGGAAAGGCACTGGAATTGTGGGTGAAGCAATTAAACTTGCGCAGGCTGATTATGGCTCTTGTGCGTCTGATTTTAGCGTTGTAATTGGTGCTCATATCCGCGACTGCTGCTATATTGTAAACGAAGAACGTGCAAACTATTTTGCAGATAATTTTGGCTCTGATTGTGTACGACCTCTGGAAGAGGGTGGTGTATGCCATGCAGGTGGACGAGGCCTTTCTGTAAGCTGGAATAACGGCAGCGGAAAACTTTATCGTCTTAGCCTTGAAAAAGCAAATCTGAATGTGCTGGCTCGCGCTGGTGTTCAAGAAGAAAATATTGCTGTATGCAACGATTGTACCTGCTGCAATGAATTACTTGGCTCTAATCGCCGCGAGACTGCAGATTTTCTTGCAAAGAATCACAATGCAAGTAAAGATGAACTGTCACGCTGCTTTACAGTGCAGGCGGCGTTTATCGGGTGGATTTAACTGTCAGCATACTGCTTTGCAGGATGCTGATGTTGCCGTAAGCTATACTATAGCTTCAATGTTGATTACGACGGCAACAATTTTACAGTTCAAGCCGCTTTTATCGGATGGATTTAAATGTCAGCATACTGCGGGTGGTTATAGTCCTTTCTGTTTTTTATTCCACCAGAAATTCAACACTGCCATACTTATAATCACTGCATAGCCTGTAAGACTCATCCAGTCTGGAATCATGCCGAATACAAAGAAGCCGAAGCTTGCTGAAAAAATAATCTGTGAATAATCGTAAATGCTGATTTCTCGGGCAGGGGCGTGGAAGTAAGCCGCTGTAATGGCAAACTGGCCGCAGGCAGCCCAGACGCCGGCAAGAATTAAAAATGTAAGCTGGTAGGTCGTCAGAGGCTCCCAGTGCATAATCATGTGGGGTAGAGAAAGCAGACAGGAATATACTGAGAAAAAGAGAACTATAACCTTGCCATTACATTTGAGGGAACTGAGTTTTCGTACGCAGGCGTAGGCAAGACCCGCTCCCATACCGCCGATAAAGCCTGCAAGAGTAGGTAAGGTTTGTGTAAAATTAAAACTTGGTTTTACAACAAGCATAGCGCCCAGAAATGCGCCGATAATCGCAAGCATAGGTACAAGACGTACTTTTTCCTTCATCAAAAAAATACTGAAAAGAATTGCAAAGAAGGGGGACATTTTATTGAGGATTGACGCGTCAGAAAGAACCAGTCTGTCTATAGCATAGAAGTTTCCGAAAATCCCGATAGAACCCGCTGTTGCACGGATAAAAAGAAAAATCAGCGCACCCTTAGGAATATCAACAGAATCCCAGCCCTTATCCCGACCTTCCCTAATTAAAAATACAAGCGCAATCAGAAGCGAAACAAAATTACGGAAAAAAGCCTTTTCAATAAAATTGATTTCCCCCGCCAGCCGAACAAAAAGTGCCATAGCCGCAAAAGAAAAAGCCGAGAGGATAAGGAAAATTATGCCTTTAGAAGTGTTTGTCATTTTTGTTTCTAAGGTGTACGAATACATAGATTATTAAGAAAAAACTGGCGGAGGGAGCGAATCGTGGGTCAAAAACATTCTGTTTGTGGCGCCGCAAAGCGGCATTTTATAGTTTCTTTACTACAAACAGCATGTAGCGCGATATCGCGCGGTTTTGAACTACGATTTGCGACCGCAAGCCATATTTTACTATAGCATCTATTTATGCGGACGCATCTTTTTTACGCGGTATATTAAAGCGGAATATTTCCGTGCTTTTTCAGCGGTTTATCCATGTTAGCCTTATCAAGAAGGAAATCAAAACTCTTTACAATATACTTACGAGTATCTTCAGGATTAATAACTTCAGAAATATAACCGCGTTTAGCAGCAATTTTTGGAGTCATAATTTCTGTTTTGTATTCTTCTGACTTCTGGGCAACTTCCTGAGCCTTGTTAGGATCATTAAGTTCTTTTGCATACAAAATACCGATAGCACCTTCTGCACCCATAACGGCGATTTCTGATGCAGGCCATGCGTAAACAAAGTCAGCTCCAAGGTGTTTAGAACACATTGCAATGTAAGCTCCACCGTAAGCCTTTCGGGTAATAACAGTTACCTTTGGTACAGTAGATTCAGAGTAAGCGTAAATTACCTTTGCACCGTGTCGGATAATTCCTTTCTGTTCTTCCTGAGGTCCTGGAATAAAGCCTGGAACGTCAACAAAAGTCAAAAGTGGAATATTGTAAGCGTCGCAGTAACGTACGTGGCGGGCAATCTTATCAGATGCATCACAGTCAAGAACACCACCCATTCCAGAAGGATTATTTGCAACAATCCCAACTGAGCGGCCGTCTACTTTAGCAAAACCTGTTACGCAGTTCTTTGCAAATTCTGCAGATGTTTCAAAGAAAGAATCATCATCAGTTACGCAGTCAATAACCTGACGGATATCATAGCCCTGACGTGGATTTTCCGGCAAAATCTCCTGAATGCGTTTTGCCTTTTTCTTTTCATCAAATTTGATTTTTGCAGCCTGAACGATTTCATCACCGTAGTAGTGAGGAATATAGTCCAGAAGCTTGCGAACCTGCTCGTAGCAGTTCTCTTCTGTTTCGCAGCGGAACTGGGCAACACCTGATTTCTGAGAATGAATTGCAGCTCCTCCCAAGTCTTCTGCAGAGATGTCAAGGAACATTACAGATTTTACAACCTTAGGACCAGTAATAAAAAGCTGGCTGATTTTATCAACAGCAAAAATAAAGTCAGTAATTCCTGGAGAATAAACAGCACCTCCTGCACAAGGTCCTGCAATGATAGAAATCTGAGGAACTGAACCAGATGCACGTACGTTCTGGTAGAACAAATCACCGTAACCACAAAGAGCATCAACTCCTTCCTGAATGCGGGCTCCACCCGAATCGTTAATTCCAATTACAGGACAGCGGCTCTGAATTGCTTTATCAATGAGTTCAGCAATTTTTTCACCATGCATAAGACCAAGAGAGCCTCCCTGAACTGTAAAGTCCTGGGCATATACAGCTACTTTTCTACCGTTAATTTTTCCAAAGCCGGTAATTACGCCATCATAAGGAATGTCTTTTTTTTCCATTCCAAAGCTTGTACAGTTATGGCGAACACCAGAATAAATTTCTACAAATGAATCTTTGTCACAAAGCGCATTAATGCGTTCAATAGCATGAAGTTTTCCCTTCTGATGCTGTTTTTCGATATTGTATTCCATTAATTACCTCGTAGGGTAATAATATTACAGAATCTCAATATATGTCAATATGACAAAAATAAAAAAAATGTCATAAAAAATACTTGCCTAAAGCTTCTTTTGCCTGTCTGGCGTGGTGAATTTCTTTTTGTTCGTAAAGATTTTTATCTGCTGTTTTTAAGAGAACACTTAAGTCTTTATTTTCCATATTATACTGTGTAGCTCCAAGACTTATAGAAAGCTTAAATGGAAGCTGATATTTTTTGGAATATTTTTCATTAAGCTGGTCAACCTTTTCGCGAATATTTTCAAGTTTGCTTATGTCCAGACCAGAAGCAACAATTCCAAACTCATCACCGCTAAGGCGGCCAATTACATCCATTTTTCTAAATGAATGACGTAGAATATCAGCTTCAGCTTTAATAGCTTTATCACCATATTCATGACCATAATTATCATTTATCTTTTTTAGACCGTCTAAATCTGCAAAAAATACCAGGCCGTTAGATTTCATTTCGCTCGAAAAATTAACCAGACGTTGTCCATATTCCATAAAGCCCCTGCGATTTAAAAGGCCTGTAAGTTCGTCTGTTTTTGCACTTATATCAAGTTCTTTTGTTTTTTCTTCCAGCTGCTGATTCAAAGTTTCGAGATATTTATTTTCACTTACTGTTTTTGTGTAAGCGTAAGCCTGAATTACAAGACTTGTGATTATTTTAAGAAGCAAACTGTTCAATGTAAAATCTGTATATGTTACTTTACAAATCAGATAGCCGTAATGAAACTTGTTCATAAATAAGGGCTGAAAAATAAAAGATCCTGGTGTTTCTGCAAATTTGTCTTTTGGAAAGAGGGTATCTGCAGTATAAAATCCTTCACTTTCTTCATAATATTCAGCAATGTCGTTTTCTGTGTCTATTTTTAAAAGGGGTCGTACAAATTTATCTTCATAGTTAAGATTTATATCATCCATTTTGTCAAAGATTTTTGGTTCTGGTAAAACATAAACATCCATTGTTTTAAAGCCGGAATACTTTACTACACTTGTAAAACTTTGTGCAAAATCATGGATTGTAGAAGTTCCCTGTATTAAATCAAAAAGGTTTTTAAGCTGATTAAATTCTTTATAACGATTAAAAACTCCGTTAAATACTTCCCTTTTTTTCTGTTCAACAGTGTCTTTGCAGCCACAGGAATGCCTGTAAACAACCTTCATTGGTGTAATAAGATGTCGAGGCATATCCTTATCGTTATCCAAAAGCTTCATACCAAACTCGGCTGCCTTAAAACCAATTCCTTCAATATCCTGGTCTATTGTAGCCATATTAGGGGTGCAAAGAATTGAATGATAGGTATTATCAAGTCCAAATATTTTTAATTCCTCTGGAATTTTTATTCCAATAGATGTCATGTAATTTAAAACTGCAATTCCCATAACATCGTTGGCACAAATTATAGCCTCAAAAGGAACGTCTTCTTTTGTTTTATATGTTTCAGCCAGAGTTTCTTTTATCCCGTTGTCGGTAAAGTCTCCGTCTGTAACCCATTCAGGATGGAATTCCAGACCATTGTTTTTTAATGCTTTTTTAAAAGCTTCGTAACGGCTCAGTGCTTCCTGATTTTTCAGTTTATTGGCAGAAACAAAACCTATTTTACTGCAGCCATGTACATTTTTTAAGTGTGATACAACTTCCTGGTATGAATCTTCGCAACCAGAAACTACATAGTAAGATCTTTGAGGATCCAGTTCAAAACCTATAGAAATAAACTTCTTAGAAAAATAAGGTTCTGCAGTTTCACGGATTTCTTCTGAACTCATGTAATAGGAATAAGTATTTGAAACTAGAATAACTTCATCAATTGTCTGGCTTTTTAAATATTCATATGAAGCCCAATACTGATAGTCAAAATCTGCTTCGTCATTATGAGGATTAAAAGTCTGAACAAAATAAACTCTGCTGTCTTTTCGGTCTTTATAATATTTAAAAATTCCGTTGATTATTAAATCCGCAAATTCTACAGAAAAGCTGTGTACAAAAACTACTATATTCCGCATTGTTATTCCCTTCTATTTTATTTTACTATTATTTTAAGTCAGGCGCAAAAGAATAACAAAAATTTTTATAAAAATTTCCTTAAAAATGGCCTTCTTTTAGTTTTTGTAATTCTGCCTGTAAAACTTGGTCTTCAGGAACCCATGGATAGCGCATTCTAAGCTGTCCTGCGGCTTTTACAATATCTCCGTCATTCTTCTTAATAGTTTCCTTATAATCTTTTAAAAATTCTTCTGTGCTAAAAGAAAAGGGACTAGCTTCAATATTTATATCTGTTAAAATCCAGCGGTTTTTAATCCAGCTTAATTCTACATTTCCTGCTGCAAGTTCTACTTCTATTTGACCCGATTCAGGATTTGTCTGAACTATGTAGTAACTGAGATCCTGCTTTATAGAATTTTCTTTAGGAATGCTTCCTTCTTCCTCAGCCTTTTTCATTATCTGGCGAATCTGCTTCTTTTTGTTTATTTTAGCATCAAGCAAAGAAGGATATCCGTCTATTTTAAGGTTAGAAATTCCATAAATTGAATAATCAGAAGCTTTATTTTCATCTGCAGCATAAAAGAACCATTTTTCTGGTTCCATATTCAGACTGGAAAAAGTGTAGGCTTGAGCAGCTGCATTTGCTACATGCATATTTGTAATGGTGCTTTCGTAAGGTTTGAATTTTGTTCCTTTACATACTTCCAGAAAAACTTGTATATCTTTCTGGTTTATGGATTGGAAAAAGTTTTCTGTAACTTGAACCGGAGAAAGGCCTGCTGTTGTCGGCTGTTCTGCATTTGAACGGATTGTGCTGAAAATAAAAAAAAGAAGAATTGCAAGTGTTATGCCGGCTGCAAGCAGCTTTGCAGAGTTACTTTTGAACTTTCTTTTTGCAGTGATTTTTGAAGTTTGAGCTTTTATATATTCAGCTTTTCTTTTTTCAAAAGCTTCTTCAGAAAGCTCTTCTTCCTTCTTTTCTTGCTTTGATTCAATTATAAGGCAGTCTGCTGCTTTTTTAAGAAGGCTTAAATCTGCAAGGCTTTGATTTTCTTTTGTAAGGCTAAGACACTTAGAAATAATATCTGATTTTTCCCGGTCAAAACCATTGACTGCATATTCCAAAGGAAGAAATTTTTTATCTAAAATATCCTTTATTCTTTCTTCCTTGTTGTCATTGGAAAAAGGAAAGTTTTTTGTAATGAGTCTGTAATAGATGCAGGCCAGCATAAAGCAGAGAGATGCATTTCCGTCTAAAAGTGGATTCTTATAAAAGCTGTAAATATTATTGCAGGTATCCTTTGAACATTCGTTTACAGAGTTTTTAAAAATTTCTTCCGGCAGAAATATTATCTTTATTTTAGACGAAGAGGAATCAAATAAAATACCTCCTCCGTTTTGTGAAACTTTTTTCCCGCTTTCTGTGGCCTTTATAATTGCCTGAAAAATAAGCTTTACAGCAAATATTTTTTCATCTTGCAGAAGGCTTTCTAAAGTTACAGGCGCATTTGCAAGTTGAGGAAGCTTTCCAGAATAATATACAATTTCTTCTGAATCTGATGCTATTGTATCAAAAGTCCAGTCTTCAAAGGTAAAGTCGGCTGCAAAATCATCTGAAAGAGCTTCTAAGTTTTCGCAGGGAAGATTTGCAGAGGCTATAAGTCCCTTTTCAGTTAAGAGAAGGGAATATTTTGTTTTAGAAAACGTGGATTCAGAAAGACCAGTGCAAAGTTTTATTTGGTTATCAGTAAAAGTTATAAGTTCCATTTTATCCTCGTTTTTTTATGAAAATAATTATCTGCGGCCTTCTGCATTGTACAAATACTTAAAGTAGTCCATGTTTGTACTGTATGTTGCATCGTAATTCTTCAGATTATTTTTGTAAGATTCCATACTCTTCCAAAAGTTATAGAATTCAGGGTCTTTGTTGTAGGCACCGGCATAAATAGCGGCAGCCTGAGCGTCGGCGTTACCCTTGATTTCCTCAGACTTTTTATAAGCTTCAGAAGAAATTGAACGCTTATCACTTTCCAGCTTACCAAGCCATTCAGCTTTTTTACCTTCACCGCGTGAACGGTATGCCTGTGCAACCTGATTTCTGTCCTTAATCATTCTGTTGAAAACTGATTCTGTAAGCTCGTCGGAATATTTAATCTGGCGTGGAAGAATATCAATCAATTCAATTCCGTATTCAGGAACTAGTTTGTTTGCTTCTGCAAGCATTTCCTTGCACAGAACGCTTCGGCCCTTTGCAATCAGCTCGTTTTCTACGTTTGTATTTACAAGAGCTTCAATTTCTTTTGTATCTTCGTCATCTGCCTGAACTTCGTTTTTCTTTTCTTCATTAATTCCGTTTGAGCTACGAACAATCTCTGAAAGTCTGTTCTGAGTAATAACAGTACGGGTAGAAGAATCGATGATGTCTGAAAGACGGTTGTAGGCGTTGTCGATGCTTGTAAAGCTCTGATAGAATTTTGCAGGATCAGAAATGCGCCAGCGGGAAGTTGTATCTACTATAATAAACTGATTTTCCTTAGTTGGGATTCTCTGCTCATCGCCGTCAAGAGAAAGCACGAGTTTTGAATAAGTTGTAACCTGATCAAGGAAAGGAATTTTAAAATAAAGTCCTGCTTCTGTATGTGTGTCTACAATTGAACCAAAGCGGGTAATAACCACCTGATTTCCTTCGTTTACAATGTAAAGAGGTCCCATAAAAAGCAAAATAAATGCCAGAATTACAATAGTAAAAAATCCTGTAAAAAATTTTGTAGTTGATTTAGCCATATTCCTGCCTCCTTACTGTTTGTCCTTAAAAGTTTTTACAGGCACCAGATTCTGAAGTTTTCCGTCAATAAGCTCTGGTTTTGTGTCTGCACCAAAAATCTCATCCATGGTTTCAAGATAGATTCGTTCGCGGGTAACTTTTGGCGATTTTCTGTATTCGTCGTAAACGGCGTTAAAGCGGGCAACATCACCCTTTGCCATGTTTACGCGTTCTGCGGCATATCCTTCTGCAACCTGAAGCATGCGGTCTGCTTCACCCTGAGCCTTAGGAATTTCTGCGTTGTAAGCCTCTTTACCTTCATTAATAAAGCGGTTCATATCCTGAATTGCCTTGTTTACGTCTTCAAAGGCATCCTGAACTCCGCTAGGAGGCACGATGTTCTGAAGTTTTACGGCAATTACGCTGATTCCAAGTCCAAGCGAAGTAAAGTTTTCATTCATCATTTCTTGTGCAAGGTTTTCGATGTTTGAACGTTCGCTACCCATTACGCTAAGAATTGCGCGGTCACCAACAAGAGTGTTGATGGCACTGCGGGAAATATCGCGGATTGTCTGGCGTTTTTCGCTTACACCAAAAAGCCACTGCTTAGGATCAACAATTCGGTACTGAATAATCCATTCAACGTCAACAATGTTCAAATCACCTGTAAGCATTGTGCTTTCTGTAGAAATATTGTTTTTATATTCGTTGTTGCGGCCTGCTTTTACGGTTTTAAATCCGAACTGTTCTGTCTGAACAACTTTTACAGGAACGTTGTAGTTTCGCTCAATTCCAAACGGAAGTTTTGTGTGAAGACCAGAGCCTGTGGTGTAGGAATAGCGTCCAAGCCGTGTGATTACAGCCTGTTCAGTTTCATCTACTACATAAAAACTGGTAAGTCCTGCAAGTGCCAGAATTCCCAGAAAAACAAGGGTGCCGATAAATTTTGCCCCAAATGATTTGTGTTTTTTTACTTTGATGATTTTTTCGTCAGACATCAAAATCCTCCACAATTTAAAATAAATAAAATGCTTTTTAATAAAAATATAAGATATATAGAAAATAAACAATTAAAAAATGATTAAAATGTGTTATATTTATAGGTATGGAAAAGAAAAAGGAAAAATCATCGGTTCATCCTATCCTCACAAAAGTTGTTGTCCGTCTTGTAACAATTGTTACTCTTGTTTTGCTCGCAACTTTTGTTTTTGTAGTTTTATCAACTCACATCAAACGCACGTATTTTACAGAAAAAAAAGAAGTTCACGAGGCCATGGTTACTCGTCAGCTTTTGAGCGTACAGGAACTGATTACCCAGAAGTACCGCTACAGCGACATTATTACCCTAAAAAAATCGCTTGGTTTTACCAAAAGCTACAGCATTGTAAAATTTACGGGAATTATCCGCGCTGGAATTCCTGATGTTTCTAAAATTACTTTTAAAATTTATGATTCTTATTCCGGCAGGCTGATAAAAATTAAGATTCCAAAAGCAGAAATCCTTGGGAACGAGATAGCCGAACAGTCAGTTTTTGATGAAAAACGCAGCGTTTTTGTGCCTATTACAACGCAGGAGATTTTTGAAGAAATTGATGCTGTGCGTAACTCAATTGCAGAAGAAATTGTAGACCAGGGCTTTTTAGAAGAAGCGAATTCCACTGCCCAAAAAACAATCATTCAGATGATGTATGCACTTGGCTTTGATAAAGTGGAAGTAATTTCTGAATAAGTGGTGACAAATAACAGACTTTTTATTAAATTCAGAGTATGGCAAAAATAAACCTTTTACGGGGCCTGCAAAAACGCTACGGCGTAACAACATTACTTTCTCCGCTTTCTATGATTGGCGAAGTCTGCATGGAAGTTTCCATCCCTTTTATAATGGCAAAAATAATCGATGTTGGAATTGCGGGACGTGATATTCCTTACGTAATAAAGACGGGACTTTTTATGGTTGGCCTTGCCGTAATTTCTCTTTTGTTCGGATGTGCAGGTTCATTTTTAGCTGCATATTCTTCGCAGGGCTTTGCAAAAAATCTTCGCGAACGCATTTACCGCAAAATCCAGAGTTTTTCTTTTTCTAATATTGATAAGTTCAGCACCGCATCCCTTGTAACACGTCTTACAACAGACATTACAATGTGTGCAAACGTCTATCAGATGCTCATAAGAATCTGCATCCGTTCTCCTTTTATGATGATTGCAGGCTGTATTATGGCATTTAAGATTAATACTGATCTTGCTGTAATTTTTTTGATTGCCATTCCGGTGCTTGCAGGTGCAATTCTTTTACTTTCTGTTTACGCTCATCCGCGGTTTCTTAAAATGATGAAAAAATATGACGGACTTAATGCCTCGGTTCAAGAAAACCTTATTGGAATAAGGATTGTTAAGGCTTATGTTCGTGATGATTTTGAAAACAAGAAGTTTGAAAAATCTGCAGGCGAATTGTGTATGGCTCAGTACAATGCAGAGCAGATTATAATCTGGATGACACCGATTATACAGCTTGTAATGTACGCTGCAATGTCTGCGGTTGTGTGGTTTGGCGGTCATAAAGTTGTTTTTGGAACAATGACTCCAGGTCAGCTGATCAGTTTTTTTGCCTATGTTATTCAGATTTTGATGTCTCTGATGATGCTTGGAATGATTTTTGTGTCACTTGTAATGGTGCGCAGTTCTGTTGGCAGAATAAAAGAAGTTTTGAGCGAAGAAAGTGATATAAAATCACCAGATTCTTCAAATGCCATCACAAAGTTAAAAGACGGCAGTGTTGAATTCCGCGAAGTATCTTTTGGCTATAATAACCGTTACGACAATCTTGTTCTGGATAATGTGAGCCTTAAAATTGAAAGTGGCCAGGTTGTGGGAATTATTGGCGGAACAGGTTCTTCTAAAACAACGCTTGTTTCTTTAATTCCACGTCTTTACGACTCTCTTAGCGGAATGATTTTTGTGGGTGGCGAAGATATTCACAATTATGATTTAAAGACATTGAGAGACGGTGTAAGTGTTGTTCTTCAAAAAAATGTGCTGTTTTCCGGCACAATAAGAGAAAACTTAAAATGGGGTAACCCAAATGCCACCGACGAACAGCTTGAATTTGCATGTAAGGCTGCCGATGCAGACAGTTTTATAAAATCTCTGCCAAACGGCTATGACACAGAACTTGGTCAGGGCGGCGTAAATGTTTCTGGCGGACAAAAGCAGAGGCTATGCATTGCGCGTGCTTTATTAAAAAATCCAAGAATTCTTATTCTTGATGACAGTACAAGCGCAGTTGATACGGCAACAGAAGGTCGAATCCGAACTTCGCTAAAAACTATTGCTCCTCATACAACAAAAATCATCATTGCACAAAGAATTTCTTCTGTAAAAGATGCCGATGTGATTTTTGTTATGGATGATGGAAAAATAAACGGAAGTGGAACTCACGAAGAACTTTTAAGAGACAATAAAATCTATCGTGAAGTTTATGAAAGTCAGCAGCAGGGGAGCGGTGACGCAGATTTAAGCTGATTTTTAGTCAGAAAAAACTAAGGGTAAGATATTATGCCACCACATAAACCAAAAGGCTTTGCAAAGCCTAAAAATACAAAAAAGACACTCTTAAGAATCCTTTCTTACATGGGAAAATTTAAATCTCTATGGATTTTAGTCTTCTTTTTTGTTTTTGTACGTTCATTTGCAAGTGTCGCAGGAACTTATATTCTAAAGCCTGCAATCAATGATTATATTATTCCTTTAATCGGTCAGCAGAATCCAGATTTTTCTGACTCTAAGAGGCTTCTTATAAAGGTAATGATCATTTTTGCATGTGGAGTGGCTGCAACCTACATAAATCAGCGCATAATGATTTTTATTGGCACCCGCCTTTTACTGAATATTAGAAAAGATTTGTTCAATAAACTGGAGCAGCTTCCAGTTAGTTTTTACGACAGTCATACTCACGGAGAATTGATGTCTCGGTTTACAAACGATACAGATGCACTTCGCGAGATGATGAGTCATTTAATTCCTCAGCTTTTATCTTCTGTAATTTCTGTTGCGGCTATTTTTGTTATGATGATTGTTCTTTCTCCAATCCTTACAGCTGTGATGATTGTAACAATGGCTTTAATGATGCTTCTTGCAGGCTGGATTGGAAAAAAATCAGCTTCATCTTTCCGCAAAAATCAAAAGGCACTTGGTGAGCTAAACGGTTATGTAGAAGAAATGATTGAAGGCCAGAAGGTCATCAAAGTTTTTAATTATGAAGATAAGGCTGTAGAACGCTTTGAAAAACTGAATGAAGAACTTTGTAAGGCAGGAACGGCTGCAAATACTTTTGGAGGCATTCTTGGCCCTTTGATGAATAATCTGAGTCATGCTCAGTATGCAATTGTAGCTGTGGTTTCGGCTTTTCGCGTAATTTCTGGTAATATGGATTTGGGAACTGTGGCGGCATTTTTGCAGTACACAAGAAGTTTTAGTCAGCCAGTTTCTATGATGGGCCAGCAGGCAGCAAGCCTTTTGAATGCCCTTGCAGGTGCGGAACGTATTTTTGCAATTATTGATGAAGTGCCGGAAGTTGATGAAGGAAAAATCACTCTTGTAAACGCTTATGATGCAAGAACTTCTGATGGTAAGTTTCAGCTTGTTCAGTCTTTTGCAAAAACTGGTGAATGGGCATGGAAAAATCCATCGGATGGAAGCCTTAAAAGGCTGACTGGCGAAGTGGTTTTTGACCATGTAAATTTTGGCTATAAGGCTGAAAAAACAATTCTTCATGACTTATGCATTCACGCAAAGCTGGGGCAGAAGATTGCTTTTGTTGGCTCAACAGGGTCTGGCAAAACTACAACAATCAATCTGCTTACCCGCTTTTATGATATTCCAGAAGGTCAGGGACGTATTTTATTTGACGGATTTCCGATTAATCAGATTAGTAAGGCAAGTTTACGCCGTTCTTTTGGAATGGTTCAGCAAAATACGCATCTTTTTACGGGCACAATCCGCGAAAATATCCGCTACGGAAATCTTGATGCAAGTGATTTACAGGTTTACGAGGCAGCGCGTCTTTCTAACGCAGACAGTTTTATCCGTCATCTTGAAAAAGGCTACGATACTGTAATTACTGGTGACGGTGCTTCTTTGAGTCAGGGACAGCGCCAGCTTCTGGCAATTGCACGGGCTGCCGTTGCGAATCCTCCTGTTTTAATTCTTGATGAAGCAACTTCTTCTATTGATACCCGAACTGAAGCTTTGATAGAAAAGGGAATGGACAGCCTTATGAAGGGGCGGACAACCTTTGTAATTGCCCACCGCCTTTCTACCGTGCGCAATGCAGACGAAATCATTGTTCTTGAACACGGAAAAATTATTGAGCGCGGTACACACGAGCAGCTTATTGCAAAAAAAGGCCGCTATCACTTTTTGTATAGCGGCAATCTGATGGACGACTAGAACTTGTATTCTGCAAAAATCGGGATTTCGTAGCCCCAGTACCAGTCTGAAAGTGTTTTATTTTTACTATTTGTTCCGCACTGCATACAGGTAATTATGCTTCCGGCAGAAATAGTTGCTTTTCCAAAAGTGAGCCATAGACGTGGGTAGAAGGCAAATGTCTGTCTGCTTAAATCGCTGTCTTTTTCATTAAGGGCTGCATAATAGAAAAAGCGTGGCTTAAATGCTACGTGGTCTACAATCGGAATAAGCGCCTGTGTTCCTGAATAAAGTGGAATGTAATCTCCCTCTTTTGAATGACCTGCTTCTCCTTCCTGTGTAATTTCGACACATCCAAGATTAAATCTAAAATTAATGGAAGCAAGGTGACATTTTTTCAATTCCGGCTGATTGTAATTGCTTACGTTTTTAAAAACGCTGCTTGCAACGTATGGTTCTGCATTGTAAGAGTATGCTGCAAAGAACTTTGTTTTAGAAATAAAGCCTGTAAGTTTTGGTGAATACTGTGCAGAGGTTGTAAATGCAAAATCTTTGTTTATAAAATCTTCAAAAGCAGAAAATCCGGCTTCTAACGGAATGGAATCTGAAAGAGTTTTAAAGTTGTAGGTTAGGGCTGCGGCAAGT
>JAILHD010000001.1 GCA_024696155.1 Treponema sp.
TTAAAATGTGGCGATTATATGGGAAAGTATTTTTCTCCAGAAACTGTTGAAATAATATATAATAATTTTATGCGCACCCGTAAAATTGAATTTACGGAAACTTCCTACGATGCAGGAAGAAGCTACAATGCCATCTATACAGTTTTGGATTCTAACGGTAATCCTGCAGTTTTTATAAATTCCGGAATGCCTGTAAATTTTATCCATGATGTAATGCGGCATTATCTGATAAGTATTGTGGTTGCAGCAATAATACTTTGTGTACTGGTTCTTTTATTTATTATTTCATGGTTAAAAAACAGAATCATAAATCCTCTGAATTCGATTGAAGAAGGTGCTCGTGCTCTTGAAGAAAAATGTCATGTAGAAAAAGATCCCGAAAAAATCGGGCTTTCAATAGCCAGAATAGAAAGTGGCGATGAGCTGGAGGCATTAACCGACACTCTTTTAAAGATGTCAGAAAATGTCAAACATTTTATTCGCGAAGCAATAAAATCTGCGCTAGAAGTTGATTCTTTACAGCGTGATTTAGGTAAAACTCAAGAAAAAGCAGAGCATCTTAAGCTGCTTGCAACAAAAGATGCGTTAACTGGAATCCGCAACAAAACTGCTTATGATGAAGAAGTTAACACTATTAATTTTGATTTAGAAAAAGGTAACAAAAAATTTGGCGTTGTAATGATAGATTTGAACTACCTTAAACGAATAAACGATACCTACGGCCATGAGAAAGGAAATGTTGCAATCATTAAGCTTTGCAAAATGGTATGTGAAATTTTTGATCATTCACCTGTATTTAGGATAGGCGGCGATGAATTTGTCGTAATTCTGCGAAATTCTGATTATGAAAATATAGATAGCCTTATAAAAAAATTTAATGATGAATTGGCTCTTATAGAAAATACAGAAGAACTTCCTTTATGGGAAAAAACTTCAGCAGCAATTGGTTATGCAATTTTTGATGAAGATATTGATTCCGGTTATGAAAGTGTATTCCGTCGGGCAGACAAAGCTATGTATGAAAGAAAAAAGGCTATGAAGGCTGTGCGTGAATAAAAAAAATTAAGTCTGTCTTCGCCTCTTATGTTTTATTTGTAACATTTACAGATTCCGACAGACTTAAAGAATAGAAATTAAATCTCCATGTTCATGCAGTGACGTACTTCTTCCAGTGTCTTAATACCGATTTCGCGGGCTTTTGCGGCACCGTCTAAAAGCACTTTTCGAATATACTCAGGATCTTTTTCCAGTCTTGCACGTTCTGCGCGCATTGGACGGAGTTTTTCATTCAAGGCTTCTGTCAAGGTTGATTTAAGCATTCCGCCGCCTCCATCGCCGATTCGGGCTGCAATTGCAGAAGGCTCTTCACCAGTACAAAGGCTGATCAGCATAAGAAGATTTGCAACTTCCGGACGGTTTACAGGATCATAAGTGATATTTCTGTCCTGGTCAGTCTTAGCCTTTTTAATCATTTTTGCAGTTTCATCTTCACTTGCAGAAAGCATAATTGCGTTTCCCCGGGATTTACTCATTTTCTGACTTCCGTCAAGGCCCAGAATCATAGGAGTTTTAGAAAGCAAAGCCTGAGGCTCTGGGAAGACAGGCTCTTTTCCGCTGTCTAGGCAGAACTTGCGGTTAAAGCGGTTTGCAATAGTGCGTGTCATTTCAAGGTGAGGAAGCTGGTCTTTTCCAACTGGAACGATGTTTCCTTTACAGAAAAGAATGTCACAAGCCTGATGAACAGGATATGTATACATTCCGGCATTTACGTTTTTAAGGCCGGCAGATTCAATTTCCTCTTTTACAGTCGGGTTACGGCTGAGCTCGGCATTAGAAACCAGAGTCAAAAATGGCAGCATAAGCTGATTACATTCAGGAACATAAGAGTGAGGATAAATGATTACATCCTGCTTGCTTGGGTCAATTCCTGCCGCAAGATAGTCAATTACAAGCTGCTTTGTATTCTGGCTGATTTCCTGATAAGCGTCGTGGTCTGTAAGCACCTGATAGTCGGCAATCAAAATCATTGTAGGAACGCCAAGGTTTGCAAGGCGCACACGGTTCTGAAGTGAGCCGAAATAATGTCCGATATGAAGGCGGCCTGTAGGTCGGTCACCGGTAAGTACGCGGTATTTTTTAGGATTTACAAGAAGGTCAGCTTCAATTTTCTTGCTTCTTTCAAGAGCTGCCTCATAGCTTTTATTAAGGTCAGTGTATTCAAGTTCTGCCATATTTTTCCCCATTAGTTTCTTTTTTTCAAAAATATAGCAGATTTTTGGAAAGTATAAAAGGTGGGGAAAGCCTTCCCCCGCAACGCCCCCATTCTACTTTGTCACGCTTTCATACCACTGCAAAAAAGTCTGACCTGTACTTTCATCAACATCATCACTTTCTACCCAGCAGTGCTCCCGCGATTCAAGTTCAATATTTACAGAGCCACGGCAAAAGCGTTTTAAAAGACGGCCAGTTTTGTAGCCCTGTTCGTAAATGCCCTTGTCGTATTTAGAAATCTTCCACCAGTAGCGGATTGGCAGAATGCGCATTAATTCCCTGAATGACGGCTGATAATATCCGCTGCCAGAAATTACCGCTTTGAACAAGCCTGGTTCGTAGCATGAAAGTTTTACAACAAATTCTGCCCCCTGTGAATGACCAAAGCCGATTATGCATTTCTTGTCTATGCATTCGTTTCTCAAAAGAATGTTTTGAATCATCAGGCTTACGTCATGACAGTCAGAAAAATAATCTCCGCGTGAATGGAGGCATAACACTGCACATTTTTTTACGTTCTGAATTTCCGGGGCAATCAGCATACGTCCAAATTTTCCACGTGAAGAATATTTATCATTTGATCCGTGGAAGGTAACAATTAACGGGATTTTTGCCGCCTCGTTATGGCGATCTTTTCTGTATTCCGGTGGAATGTAAAGGTAATATTCAAATCCCGCAGGTACTTCTTCGTAAAACCACACAGAATCATCAAAGGCTTTTGTTGTCCAGTAGTAATCGGCATCAAAAGTTAATTTGAACTGCTTTCTGACAGAAGTTTTAATTATAAGAAAAACAGCTGCAAAAATAACAAGAATTGCAGCTGCCAGTATATAAAATTTGAGTTTAAGCTTTGGCATCTTTGTCCTCTTAAAAAAAATTATACCACGGAAAAATTATTCGTACAGAAAAATGCGTCATACTTGCCGTTAGTAAAGATTTTTATTATATTATGCGCACATTATTCATAAGACAGTTCGGAACCATCCTGTCTCTAAACAAAACTAGGGATTTAGAAAATTGAGGGGTTACTACACTCCTCTTTTTTTATTTGTGCTCTTTCTGTCTTTGTAAATTTTTATAACGAGGATTTTATGAAAAAGCCTGTAAATTTGATTATTGATACTTTTGAGTGGATATTTGATAAAAGAGACTGGAAAATGCTCTTGCGCTCTATTCCTGCAAATGTTGTTGCTCTTTTTGTAGTGTCTACCGTCACAATGAATCTTGCTGCCAACAAAATTGTCTGGAGCGGATTAAAAATCGGTGAAAATTACTTTCTTTCTGTAACTGGCGGATTGTTCTTGTCGTGGGCAGTCTTTCTGATTATGGATATGGTTACTAAAACCTTTGGCGCAAAAGCCGCTATAAAACTGACCTTTTTTGGCGCGTTTGTAAATGCCATCGCAATTGTTTTTTTAGGCATTATTGCATCAGTTCCTTCGGATTATCCGTTCCCTGGCGCTAGCGCTTCATTTGACACTGTTTTTGGCTTTACGGGAAACGGTGTGCAGCCATGGCAGATTCTTATTTCTTCTACAATTGCCTATGTTATTTCTGGCCTTGTAAATGCTGTTGTAAATGTTTTGATTGGAAGACTTTTTGTAAAAAATCCTGATGGAAAAATTGCATTTATTACCCGTTCTTACATAAGCACAATGATTGGTCAGTTTGTAGATAATTTTATTTTTACAGCACTTGCCTTTGTATGTTTTGCTCATTTTTACGGGCTTTTTACTGTTGTAGGTATGGCTTTGATTGGTGCTGTTGCAGAACTCTTTTTCGAAATCATATTTTCGCCTGTTGCATACAAAAAATGTAAAAAATGGCAGCAGGAAGGCGTTGGCTTTGATTACTATGAATACTGTAAAAAAATGGAATTAATAAAAGATCCTTCACGATTTGAATACGGGAGAAAATAATGAAGCTAGAAAATCTTTGTGCATGGGAAATTGGCGAGCTTGTAAATACAAGAAAAATCCGTCCGACAGAAGTTGTAAAATACTTTCTGGACCGCATTGAAAAATACAACAAAAACATAAATGCGTTTGTTTACGTAAAGCCATCTTATGCCCTTTCAAAGGCCCGAACGCTTGAAGCGCGACTGGAAGCTGGCGAAGATTGCGGCCCATTCGCGGGTGTACCTTTTGCATTAAAAGATTTTCTTCCAAATAAAAAAGGCTGGCAGAGCTCTCACGGCGGAGTTCAATGTCTTGTTGCAGATGATAAATTCGATTCTGTTTTTTGCCATGCCATGGAACAGGCTGGCGGAATTGCCATTGGAAAAACAAATGCCCCGGCCTATGGTTTTAGAGGCACTACAGATAACCTGATGTACGGACCAACCTCAACGCCTTTTAATACCGAATACAACTCTGGTGGATCCAGCGGTGGCAGTGCTGCGGCTGTTGCAGCGGGTCTTGTACCGATTGCAGAAGGTGGAGATGCCGGTGGTTCAATAAGAATTCCAGCAAATTTTTGTAATCTTTTTGGCTATAAAGCTGGTATTGGTGCTATTCCGTCTGTTACCCGTCCGGATGCCTGGGGAACTACTCATCCATTTTGTTTTAACGGGGGGCTTACAAAATGCGTTACAGATGCTGCAATTCTTTTGAATTACATGAGCTATGAAGATAAAAGAGACCCGATCAGCCTGCCAAAGACTGCTGATTTTTCTGCTCAGCTTGAAAAATGTCCCAAGAACTTAAAAATTGCCTATACCGAAGATTTTGGCCTTTTTGAAGTTGAAGATGAAGTAAAAAAGACTATTCGCGCTGCAGTAGATAATTTCCGCTCAATAAAAGGCGTTACAGTTGATAAATACAAATTTAAATTTACCAATTCTTCTAACAAACTTGCAGAACTCTGGTGCAAAGGAATTACAGTTAACTGTGCACTTGAATTAAATCATCTTAAAAAAGATGGAACTGACCTGTTAAAAAAGCACAAAAAAGATTTTCCAAAAGAGTTTATTCACTGGAAAAAGATAGTTGATAAAATGGGAATCGAAGATTTGTACGAGTACAACAACGCCCGTACAGAAGTTCTTGATCAGTTTGAAAACTGTTTTGAAGAATATGATTTGATTATTTCTCCAGTTTGCTGTGTTTCTGCCATCAAAAATGCATCAGATAAAAATACAAAAGGCCCTGAAAAAATAAACGGAAAAAACGTGGAACCACTAATCGGATGGACTCAGACATTCCTTGCAAACTTTACAGGAAATCCTGCAGCCTCAGTTCCTGCAGGGCTTTCTGCAGCTGGAGTACCAATTGGAATGCAGATAATTGCTCCACGTCATAATGATTTAGTTTTACTTCAGGCTTCGCGCCTTTATGAAAAGGTTTTTCCATGGCAGGGGTGGTATGAACAGACAAACAAGTTTATAATGTAAGTTATGAACGCAATTGAATACTTTTTGGACTGGCTTGATGATTATTTAAATTTTGAACGTAATCCCAAAAAGGACATTTTCTGGCTTGATACAATCGACTATCTATGTAAACGTTTTGAAAATCCGCAGGATTATGCGCCTTGTGTTCATATTGCGGGTTCTAAAGGTAAAGGCTCTGTTTCCCGCATGATAGCCTGTATTCTGGAAGAAGCTGGAAATAAGGTTGGAGTTTTTTCTTCTCCTCATATTTCTGATTTCCGCGAGCGAATTACCCTTCCAACAGCTTTTTTTGATGAAGAAACTTACGAAGCTGCCATCCGCGAGATGGTTCCAAATATTGAATCTATTATTCCGACTTCACTGCCTGCTGAGCGCCCGATTACCTGGTTTGAACTTGTAACCCTTTATTCGTTCTTAGTGTTCCGTCAGGCAGAGGTTGACTGGTCAGTTTTTGAAGTTGGACTTGGTGGACGCCTTGATTCTACTAATGTTATCCGCCCAAAACTCTGCTGTATTACTCCGATCGAGCTGGAACACACTGAGTTTTTAGGTGATACTATCGAAAAAATCGCTGGAGAAAAGGCCGGAATCATTAAAAACTGTACACCTGTTGTAGTTGCCCGTCAGTCTACTGAAAGCGTAAAAAAAGTCTTTGAAGAAATGGCCTTTACGCGCCATGCACCTCTTTATTTTGTGGATGAAGTTACAAAAAATCTTTCTCACAGTTTTGATCTTGCAAATAAGACGATGAACATCAGTTTTGAAAGTGAGATTTTTAACCGCCCGATTAAAACAAGCCTCAAAATGCTTGGTAAGATGCAGTTGGAAAATGCAGCTCTTGCGGCAATTGCGGCGCGAAAACTGTTCCCTAATCTTGATGAAGAGATTATTGAGCGCGGACTTGCAAAGGCTAAACTCCCTGCCCGCTTTGAAATTCTTACAGAAGTTCCAGGCTATGAGCGGCTTCCTGCATTGATTTTAGATGGCGCCCACACCCTTAATTCGATTACCCTTACACTTGATACGCTGAATAAACTCTACGGCGAAGAAAAAGTAAGCCTTTTGTTTGCCTGTGCCGCAGACAAAGACGTAAAGGACATCGCAAAAGTTCTTAAAGGCCGTTTTGAGCGCATTTATGCCACCCGCCCGGGCGATACAAAACATTCAGATTTGCCGTCTCTTGAAGCTGCCTTTAATGCTGCAGGTCTAAGCTACGAACTCAGCGATGACTTCCCGCAGATGATAAAAAAAGCGCTCAAAGAAAGCTCTGAGCGCGATGAAATCTTACTTGTTACAGGTTCCTTCTATCTTGTGGCAGAAGTTGACCGGATGATTTTTAAGAAATAAGAGGCGGATGCCCCCTTTTATTTTACAATTCGCAACACCCGCTTTGTAATCGACGTAAGTACCTCGTAAGAAATTGTTTTTCCTATACGGGCAAGGTCTTCTGCAGTGTTAAGTGCCCCGCTTTCCTTTGGCCCAAAAATTACAGCCTTATCCCAAAGTTTTACGTCTGGATTATTTTTGCCAATGTCTACCATGCACTGGTCCATGCAGATTCGACCACGAACCGGGTAATTTTTGCCGTTGATTGTAACTTCAAGTCCAGGACTAAAGCGGCGCAAAAGTCCGTCGGCATAGCCGATTGGTAAAACGGCAATGTCTGTGTCTTCGGGGCATTCGTAAGTACGTCCGTAAGAAACAGTCTTTCCCTTTGGAAAATGTCTTATTGCAACAACCTGGCTTTCAAGTGCCAGAACAGGTTTAATATCAAAATCTTTTTTCTGAGATTTTAAGTATTCTTTTGTAATTTCATCAGGGTAATAGCCGTAGGTAATAATTCCGGGGCGAACTAAATCAAAATGAAGGTCTGAGTTATTCAAAAGTCCTGCACTTGCGCCGCAAGACAAAATACCTGGTTCTATTCCCTCTTTTTTTACATTTTCTACGGCAAGCTTAAAGGCTTCACCCTGTTCCTTAGTGAAGTTCTGATTATCTTCAGAAAGGCTGTCGCTTACGCAAAGATGGGTAATCATGCCGCCAAGCTTAAGATGAGCAGAATTACTAATCAATTTTGCTTCTTCTCCGGCTTCTTCAGGGTAACAGCCGATTCTTCCCATTCCTGTATCAACAGCAAGAAAAACCGAATGCTTTAGGTTTTTGTTAGACTGACGCTTAAAATATCCGTCTGCAGCTTCACTCAAAGCTGTAATATATTCCTTACTAAAAACAAGCGGAGTAAGCTCATACTCAAATAGGTCGTTAAATTCTTCTGGTACGCAAAGACTCAAAAGCAGAATATGTGCCTTAATTCCTGCATGACGAAGTTCAACGCCTTCTCCAACGCTTGCAACCGCAAGATATTCAACGCCAAGGCCTTCTGCAATCTGCGAAGTTAAAACGGCATTATGACCGTAACTGTCTGCCTTTACTGCAATACAGAGCTTTACGCCTGGTTCAACAAAATTTCTTATCTGTCTGATATTATATTCAAGATTTGATTTATAAATTATAGCTTTAGTACAGCGATTCATTTTTTTGTCCGATATAAATTAATATTAGGTATTTATGTTAGTTTACACAAGTGCATCTTTTGTATTACTGCATTGAAAAAATGCTGTTTTTACAGTAAACTTACTTAGTTTTTATTATCGAGAATAACTATGAAAAGAATTATAACTAATTTTGCACTGCTTCCTTTAGTTTTTGCTGCTTGTACTTCTGTTCCTTCATCTAATCATGCAGAAGAAAAAGATTCAAAAATTGTTGTAGATTCAAAAGTTGAAGAAAATTCTTTGGATAAAGAATTCATAAAATCTCTGGAGAATGTAAACTTAAAGCTTACAACTTCTCCAAAACAGACTGTAACTGGTACTGCTTTCAATTCAGTTTTTTCTGTATTTGTATCAGATAAAGACGGTGCTCCACTTGCTTCTTATCCTGTAACAATCACTTATCCATCTGAAAAGGTTGATGGTAAAGTAGTTTTTGCAAGCACAAATATCCTTTCTGATGAAAAAGGAATGTGTACTTTTACTGCAGAAAAACCTGTGTTTGCCTGTAATGAAAAATTGACCTTTGCGCCTGCTGCTGCATCTGAATCTTCAGAAGTGCTTGAAGCTATTGCTAAAAAAGCTGTTAGTGCAGACTGGAAAGTAAAATCAGATATAACAAGAAAAGGCGCAGTTCTTTTTGTCTGGGAATTCAACGAGAAAAACCGTCCTACACGTAACTCTTACGAAGTTCTTTCTAAACTTAAAGGTTATGGAATCTGGAATGTTGGAAACGCACCTATAAATGAAACAACTGATATTGGAAAGTCACTTCAGATTTTATACAAAGAAAATTACGAAATAATCGAAGATCAGTACGGCTATTTAATCTGCGGAACAATTAAGTTTTCTCAGCCTGTAACTGCTCTTGAATCTGGCAACGGTTATTGCTGTACTTTGGTTGCCGAAATTTCTGCTGTAAACATGAAGAACGGAAAAGTTGTTTACACTAATAAATTTGAGCAGTATGCAGAAGGCTCAAACTGGAATAATGTAACTCAAATTTGTAAAGATAAAATTTCAAAAACAATTGCAGACAGCCTTGTCTTTGGGCTATAAGGGGTAATTATGATTTACACAGACACACGTGATTCAAGTGTTAAGGTTGATTTCAAAACTGCCGTAATGGGCGGTATGAATCCAAAAACTGGCGGACTTTACATTCCAACAAGTTTCCCAAAACTGGAAACTTCGTTTGTTTTTAAAGACCCTGCTCCATCTTTCCGCGATATTGCTTTTAATATGGCTAAACCATATGTTGAAGGCGAAATTCCAGATGAAGATTTGACACAGATTATTCAGGATGCATATCCTTTTACCCCAAAAATTGTTCCTACAGATTCAATTTCTTATATTCTTGAACTTTTCCACGGCCCTACATGTGCCTTTAAAGACTTTGGTGCACGTTTTATGGCTCGTGTAATGTCATATTTTAACCGCACAGAAAAAGATAACCTTCATATTCTGGTTGCAACTTCTGGTGATACAGGTTCTGCTGTAGGAAGTGCCTTCCACAATGTACCAGGCATTGATGTTACAATCCTCTATCCGGAAGGAAAAATCAGTCCTCTTCAGGAAAAACAGCTTTCTACATTCACAGGTAACGTTCGTGCCCTTAAGGTAAACGGAACTTTTGATGACTGTCAGAAACTTGTAAAAACAGCATTTACAGATGATGCTTTGCGCGGAAAGCTCCGTCTTTCTTCTGCTAACTCAATCAATATTGCACGTCTTTTGCCACAGAGTTTCTACTACATGTATGCTGCATGCTATGTTCGCAATCGCTGTGTAATTGATTCAAAACTTAAAGATCCTTCAATTATTATGGTTGTTCCTTCTGGAAACTTTGGTAATCTTACTTCTGGTTTGATTGCTAAAGAAATGGGTGCGCCAATTGCTGGCTTTACTGCTGCTACAAACTCTAACCGCACTATTCCAGACTGGATTTCAACAGGAGACTATAATGCTCGTGCTTCTGTAGAAACATATGCTAACGCTATGGACGTTGGTGCTCCAAGTAACTACGAACGCATTAAGGCTATGTACACACTTGATCAGGTTCGCTCAATGTTTGCTTCTTACTGGACAGATAATGACGGAATTATGCAGGCAATTAAAAACTGCAACGATAAAACTGGTTATATTATTGATCCACACGGAGCAATCGGATATCAGGCTTGGGAAGAAATTAAAGCTGGTGGACTTAACAGCTGTAAATCAAACGACTGGAAAAAGCCTGGACTTTCTCCAAATGTTCCAGAATGGGCTGGCAAGATTGATTCAAAAGAAGCTGTTGGCGTAATTTTGGAAACAGCAAGCCCTGCAAAATTTGGACAGATTGTAAAAGATGCAATCAATAAGGATCCTGTAATCCCAGAGCGTCTTGAACAGATTTTGCGTCTTCCTGATCAGGCTGTTTCAATGGAAAATGATTATGAAAAATTCAAAGACTGGCTTCTTGCTAATCTTTAGTGTAAAGGCTGCAGTTATTGCAGCCTTTCTTTTATGTTCTTCATGTAATTCAAAACCTAATTCTACACGCTCTTATTTTGATGTAGTTTCGTTTGAAGCAATGAATACATTTATGAATATAAAAGCCTATGGACAAAATGCATCTTCCTCAAATAAAAAGGCAAAAGAAGCAATTATTAAGCTTGAAAAATCTATTTCTGTAACAGATTTTGAAAGCGAAATTTACAAAATTAATAACTCTACGGAAAGTGATTTTGTAGTTTCTGATGATGTTGCAGAATTGCTTTCGTTTGCAATTAAGGCAGCCCATAATACTGATGGTGTTTTTAATCCATTTTTGTATCCTGTTACTAAAGAATGGGGCTTTACTACAAAAAATTATCACGTTCCTGAAGCAGAAAAAATATCTGAGCTTTTACAGTTGACTGACTTTAGAAAAGCTGATTTTTCTGGTAATCAACTAAAGAAAGATAAAGGAATGCAGCTTGATTTTGGTGGAATTGGTAAAGGCTATGCAGGAGACATGGCTATAAAAGTGCTTAAAGAAAATGGAGTAACTTCTGCCGTTCTTGACCTTGGCGGAAACGTGCAGGCACTTGGTACAAAGCCTGATGGCAGTGACTGGAATATTGGTCTGAAAAATCCCTGGAAAAGCGGTTCTGAACCTGTAATGGCTGTAAAAATTAAGGATTGTGCAGTAATTACAAGCGGTGGATATGAGCGATATTTTACTGGTGATGATGGTAAAGATTATGTTCATATTTTTGACAGTTTTACCGGTTACCCTGTTGATAATGAGCTTGTTTCTGTAACAATCGTTACTAAAAATGGAATTACAGGAGATGTTCTTAGTACATCCCTTTTTGCAATGGGAAAAGATAAAGCCATTGAATTTTGGAAAAATTCAAATAGTTATGATTTTGACTTTATTTTGCTCTGCAAAGATTTTTCTGCAATTTATTCTTCAGGGCTTTCAGATAAAATTAAGCCTTTATATGACTTTTCTAAGATAGATATCTGCACAAAGTAAGATTGTCATCAAAATAAAATGCATAAGGTAGAGTTTTAGAGGGGATTTATTTCCCCTTTTTTTTGCACTTGTGCATTCTAATTCCTGTAAAGTCAGTATAGTTTTTATTCTTGTAATTATACCACCTTGTACACTATAAAAACTGTTTAGCAGTGCATAAAAATAGTTTGAAATTTTAGAAATTATTCCTTTTGAAGCAAATCCTATCTGAACTGTGCATTGCGAAACACAAATAACCGTACTTAGAATAAGGCATTTTTTTATTGCCTGAATAAATGAATCTTTGTAAAAACTTATTTTTCCTATTCTAAAAAAAACTTCGCCACCGCTTCCAAATACGCTAAAAATAATAATCAATATCCATAAAAACAGATGTGGCGCTATAAGAAATTTTCTGTGATTAAGAAACTGAAATACAATACTGACTGCAAAACATAAAGCTAAAACTGCAATATTTTTAATAAAAAATGGTATAAAAATTATTAAGATGATAAGAAATGTAGACAGATAGATTGAATTTAGGTTATTTTTTTCAAGAGTTTGTTCTGTAATTACTAATTTTGGAATGTTTTCTCCAATGTTTATCTTTTCGCTTAAAAAAGCAGTTACAATTCCTGCTGCAATTGAAAACAGAAGCATTATTCCAAGTACGTTATAAACTCCTGTCCCAAGATACAATCCTGCACAGAATACCTGAACAATTGCACTTACACCTGCTCCAAATATTGAGATTCCATAAATACTGAATAATTTCTGTCTGCACCCTTTTTGATTCAAAATGTACAGAAAATACATTGCAAAGCCCGAACCTAAAGACTGCATAAACGAAATTAAAAAGAATGGGGAAAACAATGTTCCAGATAAAAAACTTGAAGCAATGGATTTTAAAATCAAAAGAAGTATAAAATCAGCTGGCATAAAATTAAGAGAAAGCAGAATTATGATGTTTCCAAGTCCAAGTTTTAAAAACGGAAGGTGCGGAAGCATAAACTCTGCATAAGAGAACAAAACTGTAAGTGCAGAATAATACGAAAGTTTATCTTTATTGTGCAATTGCATCAAAATCATCCTCTTTAATTACTGTTATTACTACATCATTTGGAAGGCAGATTATGTTTTTACCCCAGCCTTGATGAACGCAGGTTTTGTTTTTGCATGGAGAATTGATTATTCTGACCCGTTTATTGTTTACTTCAATTTCTGTAATACCAAGCTTTCCCTGTACTTCGTAAGTTTTGTTTTCTAAAAGACTATATTCATATTCTTTTCCGCAGGAAGTTACGGTAAATTTATCACCGCCGCTTAATTTTACTTTTGAAATTAGGGAAAGAGATAGAATAAATAAGCTTACAAAAACTATAAAATCACCAGGTTTAAATTTCATTTTCATCAGGTAATTTTTGGTTTTCGTTCTTTTTTGAGATTTGTAATTGTAAAGTTGATTGTTTTTTCGATTTCCTTGCCAGGTTCAATCGAAACATCCCAGAACATTGTAGAAACAAATGTCATATGTACAATTTCGCCGTTTAATTCAGATGGTAAAGGATAATAAATATAATGCGATTTCTCATTTGGTTCGAATGTAAAAGAAATACCACCTTCTGTATCGGAAAGTCTTATAGAATCAATATTGTTAAAGTACTGATTTTTATTCTGTTCAAGCAGAGACTTACTTGTATCTATTACGTTTTTCTGATCATCTGTTGCAGTTTCAAGATTGTAATAAGAGATTGCTTCTGGATTAAATTTTGTATGAGAAATATTTGATTCAACTGCAAAAATAGCGTTTAAAGTCTTGTCGCTGTCATTGCGAAGAATATACTGAATTATCATTCCTGTAGAATTGATAAGGAATTTTTTTCTAAGGTATATTCTTTGTTTTGAAGTACCAAATCTTGCTGTTGCACCAAGCTGAAGTTCATGATGACTTTGAGAGAACTTTATCTGACTATATGGCACACGGGAAAATATTCCGTCATCTGCAGGGAGCCCTTCTTTGTAATTCTGGAACTGGTTTTCTGTAAAAATATGATCTACAAAAAGTCCACGGTTATAACTTCCGTTAGAAAGGTTATCTGCGTAGTTTCCTGTATTTTTAAGGATATCAAGTTCCTGAATTGAACCTCCAACACTTGCAATGCATGCAAAATAATTCTGCATTCTGCAGACATATTCGTTAATGCCGTCAGAGTTATAATCAAAACATGTCAGACTTTCTTTAAATGTATTGTCTTCGCGCAGAATTTTTTCTGCTTCCATTAAAAGTTTATAAGACTGCTGTCTTAGGTTTGAAGATGCAGACAAAAGTCCCTGACCGTTCTGTCCCTGCCAGAGTTTTTCTCTTGCACAGTTTTTGCGCATCTTATCGCTCTTATACTGGTTTACAAGCATTCCAACATATAAGATTCTGCTAAAGAGTTTTTTTACACTTTCGTATGCTTCCTGCAATTCGTAGAAAGAATTAATATCAGAAGTGGAAGCGTTTTCATCCATTTGCAAATATGATTTATTAATTGCTTCTGTAATGTAAACACTTTCTTTAATGCCTGAATTTTTCTTAAAAATAGAAGGCAGTGTTGTCTTTATTTCAAGTTCATCACTAAAACAGTTGCTTAATACACCAAATAAATCTTCCGAAAGAATTTTTTCTAAATCTGGGCGATCCAGATCAATACAAATTATTCTGTCTGGATTAGGCTGAAACAACTGCCCTTTTCTTTCAATTTTTACAATTTTCTTTTGGATTTTGAGTATAAAATCATCGGCAAAATTGTCTGTATATTCATAAAAATTATGATAAACAGGAAAAATCTCAATTGCCTTGCCCAGATTTGACATAATCAAAGGCAAATAATTAAGTTTTTTTGACGGAATACATGAACTGTCTAAAAGAATATATTCAAAACCGCAGGTAACAAGGTTGTTTACCAGCGAAGAATCCCAGCAGTCTGCATATAAAGAACAGCCGCGAGGGCGTTTTCCAATACTCTGTCTGATTTCCGCAGAAAGCAAATCCAGCTGACCATTTCTGTCTGCCGTAAAAAGTAATGGCATAAGAGGATCGTAGAAAGCGCCGCCCAAAACTTCAACCTGGTTTCGTTCAATAAGCTGTTTTAATAGAGTAAGAAATTCTGGACGCTTTTTTTTATAAAACTGAATTCTATTTCCAGGAAAATAAAAAGTAAAATGAAAGTCTGGATGTGTAAATAAAAATTTTCCGAGCGGCTTATAAATTTTCTGGTACTCTTTTTCTAACAGTTCAGTTGTATCAAGGCTCGAAGATGTTGGTCTGTAAATAAAACTTATAAAAGTGGTAGCCATAAAACCTTTCCGGCCTGCTTTTTCCACCTAAACCTGCCGCTCAAAAGTAAGTTAAAATGCCAGCTCCCCAACAGGCATTGTCCATTTTTTAATTAAAATTGACTTTTATTATCTTATATATTTTATAACAATACGCCCACAGTTTAAAGTATTTTTTTTGATTCCATTCAATATTTTTATCAATATTATTACGATTTATTATATTAATTTTTTCTTCATTGTCGCCAATAACTTCATCAAGATTCTTAGCTGTAGCTGGAACCATTTTGATAATTTTTTGAGGGCAAACTAAAACACATTTTTCACAGCCGCAGCAGATTTCAGAAACTTTAGCAACTCCATTTTCAATTACAATTGCTTTCTGTTCACAAACTTTCTGACAGTCACCAAGTCCAATGCAGACATAATTGTATTCTTCTGCAGTAAAATAAATTGATTTAAGCATAGCACAGGTATACTGCGAGTTAAAATCAATAGACTGTGTGCTGATGTCTTTTTTGTTCTGTTTAAGTACAAAGGCCTTCTTATCAGTTACTTCCAGCTTTTTTTTCTGCTCTGTATAAAAGTCTGATGCATCTTTTAAGTTTACAAGAAGATTGTCAAAAATCTTATTTTTTACAGTTACAGAAGGCTCTAATACATAAAAAACAAAAGCAATCAGCAGTGCCAGAGAAAGAAGAATAAAAACTAAAAGAACTATTGCTAAAATCATTTTAATGCCCCCGGATTAAGCCAGCTGATATCAAATACAGAAAAAATCAAAAGAATCACAGCAAGGAAAATAAAAAAGATACTGTAAAATTTTTCGTTCATTCTCTGACCGTTATTACACAATCTGTGTCTTAAAGTAATTATAAATGGACATAAAATACCAATAGAACAGATAATTCCAGTACAGATGATAATTGTATTAAGCCATGACGAACTTTCTGCAACAGAAAGGAAAACAATAACATATGAAACTATGAATTCTGTTGAAAGTTTATTCGTTGTAAGACGTACAAGGCATTCAAAAAATGTAGAAATAGAAACTAAAAGCAGAAATACTATCAGTGGGAAAATTTCTGTTATTTTAAGCGGTAGAAGAATTTTAGAAGTAACAATCCATGAAAGAATTGCACAAATATAAATTGAGGAAATGTTCTTTATAAAGAATATGATGTTTGGAATTTTTATGATTCCAAGCTCACCTATTCTGCTGATTCCAATTCCATAAAACAGAACTGCAGAGGCAAAAAATGTGTAATATAAAAATGTCTCAAGATAAAGCATTATGTGCCTCCAGATTTTCGTAAGAATCAAATTTACGTTTTACAAACTTAATAAACACAAGTATTAATGCAAAAAGCATAAGAATACCTGGAATAGAAGCTAAGAATGCAAAAAAGCCTGCTGTTTCGTGCTGGAATAAGATTTTTTCATAAACCAGGTGATTCTGACCGTAAAAAGTAAAAGTACCAAAAAGGCAGACATCTCGTATTAAGAAAAATACAAGACCAATAAAACAAAAAGTAAGAATGTGAATTGTATTTGATTTAAGTCTTACGGCCAAAGGTAAATCTTCATTTTTAGAAAGAATATGAATCATAAAAAGAGAAAGTGGCGGAATATAAAACAAAATGTTCATTACAAGTGCTACTTCTGTCTGAAAAATCACAAAAATCTGGCGGAAAATAATTGTAAAAGTAATTAAAAACATCATCAAAAGAAAGGTTTTTACTTCTTTTAAGCCAAGTTTTGAAGTAAGAGAATTAAAAAGTGTTCCAAAAATTGTAAGCAAAACCAGTTCAAGACAGATTGAAAATCCATATACAAAGCGGCCTGGTGTTGGAATCAATATTGAAAGAAAAGACAGAAGATATAAATAGCTGGAATATTTTTTCATGCCCTTACCTCTTATTTTTTTGAATTAAGTTTTAGAATATCTACGACGCGGTTTTTCCAGTAATCAATTCGCTGACTGTTATTAATCATTCGGATTTGCTCCGCAAATCTTCCGTGATAGTTTGAAACGCCAGCAAATTCAACTTCGTAATCAGAAGAAACTAAAAATACTGCTGGAATCGGGCCATAAAAAGTTTGAACTCTAAGAAGAACAGCCTTATAAAGTTCTCCATTTTTTCGGTTTCTTGCTTCGTAGCAGGCAACATTCATAGAAAATGGATTATCAAGTCTTACATAGTTTTCCAAATTCCAGCTGTTTGGTTCATGTTCTTCCAAAACTGTTTCTACCAGCTGACGAAGATTCACCTGCCATGATTTTTTTGAAATTACGACAGTATAAATTGTAAGAAAGAAGAATGCTGCAAAAAAAGCAGTAAGGATTCCGTATTTTATAAAAAAATCTTTGTAAAAATTCTCTTCACTCATAAAAATCTACCGCCTGCACTAAATTGAAAAAATCCTGGTTTTTAATTTCTTTTCTACCCGTGTATCTTCCAGTGAACGTAAAAGAAGATTAAATACATTACAAATCAAAACTGTATATGCCATTCCAATTGGAGATGTTCCAGGTCCGCTTACCAGGAATGCAATAAGACCTGCTAAGAGGCCAAAAAGAACTTTTGCATTTTTTGTAACGGGTACAGTTCCTTGGAATTGAAGTATAAAAGCAGATGCAAAAAGTGTTCCGCTGGAAAGTATTGCTAAAATTATATCGCCAGTATTGAAAATGCCCCCATAAACAAATGGTCCAAAAAGGCGTACAAGCAATGCATAAGTAGTAACAAAGATGATAGGAATGATTTCCAGCATGTTATTGTCGCAAAATAAAACTATTGTTGCGAATATATTCAGAATATTGAATCTGAAGGCTGGAATTGTAGAATTTGTATCCCACAAAAGTGAAATCAATCCTTCTGGAATTGTTACACGGAATGGAAACAGTATGTATGTATTCAAAAAATTTGTAATTGAACTGTCAAAACTGAAGACTGGAAAAGCGCCCTGCGTAATCAGCGAAACAGAAGGATTTTTAGATATAATTAAATCCTGAGTGACTAAAAACTGAGGAAAGTAATTTTTGCCTACAAAATATGCAATTACAATTGCAAGTGCAGAAGGTGTAAGCCAGTTATTGCTGTGACGAATAAATATTTTGAACAAAAGAAGAATCGTAAAAGCCGTAAAAAATGCTGTATGCAGCGGATAAGCTGCCGGAAGAAAGAATCCGATAAAAATTCCCTGAATAATCAGTTCATAATTTTTATAAAAAGGCTCTTTTGTAAGAATAAAATATACAATTGAAGCTATAAGGCCGCCCAAAAAAGATGCTGTAATTACAAAAACCGAATTAAAGCTTTTAGTGCAGATTAGCGCAATAAACTGAATCAAAAGTAAAATTAAAAACTTATATGTAATTGCGGTCATTGAATCGCAAAGGTAATAGAACGGATTTAATTCACTTTTTATAACGTCTTTATTTTTATTTATATTAAACATTGTATTTTTCCCTTAGCATATTTACAATTTGTGTAAGCGGTAGTCTTGAAGGACATACCATATTACAGCTTCCACAATCAACACATTTTGAAATCATTTCTTTTAAGAATTTTTCTGTATTTTCATATGCTGAATTTTCATTCAGGCTGTAGTTATTAAAATTAATAACGTGATTGTATACTACGTCTGGGAAAACATTTGCATTACAGATTGCACGACAGTTTCCACAGTTAATGCAGTCATAGATTCTTTTATCAATGCTGTCTTTATGAGAAACAACTTCAATTGATTTAACGTAGCGGGTAATCGGCATATCAAGGGTGCTTGCAGTTGTTCCTCTAAGGCTTCCGTTAATGATAATCATCTTAGGCTTTTTGATTACCCCACCCATCTGAGAAATTACTTCTCTAATAGATGTACCAAGCTTTATGTTCAAAAAGCTTGAAGATTTTAAGCAGTTTCCGGAAATATGAACCAGTCTGTTAATAGACGGAATGTTTTTAGCAACACATTTATAAACCTCGTACAACGTAGAAGAATCAATAAACAAGTCCTTTTTTGCAAGCGGAATTTCTTCCGTTTTATTGTCCTTTTTCTTATTTTTGGGTTCCTTATTAAATGCAGCAATTATTTTTTCTTTAAGCCCAATCGGATATTCGTTACTGTTTACTTCCAGAAAATATGTTGATTCTGTTGTGTAGTTATCAAAAAGTGATTTTGGAGTAAGTTTTGGATTATATACAAAAATAATTTTTTCTCGTCCAAGAGCCTTTAGAATATATCCGCAGGACTTCATCAAACGTTCAAAATAGAACTTTGTAAGCAGTCTGTCTGTAATGCAGGATGGATCTTCATCAAATAGACGAACAACCAGATACTGACCTGCGAATTCTCTTATCTGTTTTGCAAGATTACATGTTTTTTTAATATTAAAAGTGTTTACAACTCCACTTTCATAAATATGTGTAGAAATCTGTTCTGCTGTAAGTGTAGAAACTGGGCGCGAAGGAATCTGCTTTCCTAAAAAATCAAAACTTCCTTTTAATGTAATTTTTACAGCTTTTTCTGTTCTGCCGTTAGGACACTGGCATTCAACAATGTCTTCTACAATGCCAGGAATTGATGTATGAATATTAATTCTGTCTGGATCAGCAGAAGTAGCAATTACCTGACCTTCGCGAACCTGTTCTCCAATGTGAACCAGCGGATTACAAACATTATTGTATTCCTGACACAACGGAATTGTAACATAGCGGGGCAAAAAAGCATTCTGAGAGCATGTATAATTTTTTAATTCATCAACTTTTTCTGCAAAAAGAATCATTTACGGTTTCCTCTGCCACTTTTTTTAATAATACTGGAAATGTAAATAAATAGTAATATAAAAAAGCATATTAAGAGCATTATTATACTTAAAGTATTCATAGAATATGAATTAACTGAAACATAACCAAAGTTAGAATCTTTACCTTCGCTTTTTAAAATGCGTTCAACAGAGTTTCCATTAAGATTGTCTATCTGATTAAATGAGTCTGTACAGAAGGCTTCATTAAAGATAAAACTTCTGGTTTTAGCATGGATTTTTTCGCCTTCAGCTTCAAAATAAGGGAATTCAACTTTTTGCGAAAGTTTTATGGCAGAAGAATCTGTCTGTTCGTTTGAATTAAGAGAAACATATGGTGCTGTCTGAACCTTCCAGTCCCATTTGTAATACTGATCAAACTGTGGCAATTCTGAACTTTGAATACCAGATTTACCTGGAAGTGTGATTTTTGAAAGTTTAGAGCCCGCAGAAGTTCTGGTTGTAATCACACTAATCATAAGAAAAATGAATACAATCAGTACAGAGATTGGAAGAATTAAAAAAGATTTATAAGAAAAATAATCAATTTTCTTAGCAGGAAGAATAAAAACACTCTGAAACTGAAGCTTACTTAATCTTATTCGTTCAATTTCGCTGTAGATGCAGAGTGAAGAAAATGTTCCGCCAACAAAAAAAATAAACAAAACTGCGGTAATAATTGAAGAACTGATGATATTTAGTAAAACTATTACTGTAAGAAGAATAAAAATCCGGCTCTGGCGTACAAGTTCAAAAACGCCTTCCCTTTTCCATAAGTTTGACATAGCAAGGAAGAAAAGAAGAATCAAAATAAGGCTTGCAGCAACTGGGTAAAAAGGATTGCAGAGCGCAAAAACAACCGAATAAAAGGCTCCTACTGCATAAACAATCTTGTTTTTTGAAAAATATAAAAGAATTGCAGAAAAAATTAATACAAAAAGCGGAATTAAAAACGGATAAGAAGCATTTGAATCTATTCCGCAGTTGATTTTCTGCTGATTTAAGCTTGCAGCTGTCTTTTCAAGCTGAGATTTATAGTTGTGGGGTGCATAATAAAGCTTATAATCCTGCGATTTATCAAAAAAGAATGCACGGCGTTTTGATAAGTAACTGTCTTTGGAAGAAAGTCTTAAAAGCGAAAGTTCTGGAGAATTTTCTTTAAGATTAAGAGGAATTTTCTGATTAAAATAACTTGCGTAATCTTCTACCCCGTTTTCATCAAGTGCTTTTGTAATAATGTCTTCAGGAGTGGATGCAGAAACGTATAGAACGCTGTATTTTTTCCAGAGTCTTCCCTGTGGGACTGATCTGAAGGTAAAAATCACAAGTAGAGAAAGAATAGAAGCTATGGTGTAAATTATTTTCAAACTTGTTTTCATTTTTAATTAACTGCCCGCTGTAACTAATCTAAAAGTGAAAAAGCAAGCCCCACAAAGAATCCTAAGATACAGCCGCAAATTACTTCCATTGGTGTATGGCCCATAACCTCTTTTAGCTGCTTATAAGAAGTTATGATGTTCTTTTCCTGCAGTTCCTGACCAATTTCGTTGATTTTTTTAGCCTGAATACCAGTAGAACGTCTTACACCAAATGCATCGCGTATTACAACAAAAAAGAATACCAGAGAGAATACAAAAATGTCTGAATCAACTCCGTGGCGGAATCCCAGTGTTACACACAATGAAGTTACCAGTGCCGAATGGCTGGAAGGCATTCCACCTGTTTTCCAGATTAAATTTTCAAAAAGACTTGTAAGTGAATGGATTTTTCCATAAATCAGGCAGATTCCTGTTTTTATAAACTGAGCGATAAGCCAGCTGAAAATACATGCAAGCCACACAGGATTATTAAAAAAATTCATTATTTGTTCTGTTAACGTCGGTAAAACAGTAATATTTTCAGTCATAGTATTGTTCAATATTAACACGAGAATGCAAAATTTACTACAGTAATTTTGAAAAATTATAAAAAGCCTTTTTTAAACTTTATGCCAAAAGTTCTGCGGCAAGTGCCTCCAGCTGTTTTTCAGTCTCTGCTGTAACAGCTGTTTTTATACTTACTTTTGTCTGCGCAAAGGTAATATTTTTTGAATTTTCAAAAAGTGCCGCCATTCCCTTTGCTGCAGCCGGAGCCCATGTTCCGTTTTCTACAAAGGCGATTGTACGGTTCTGGTAATCGCGGGCAGTAAGATGGTCAATAAATTCCCGCATTTTTGGGAAAACACCGCCATTATAAGTGGTTGTTGCAAGAACAAGCTTTCCGTAACGGAACGCATCCTCCACACATTCATAAATATCTTCGCGCGCAAGGTCATTCAAAGCAACCTTCGGGCAGCCTTTAGCTTTCAACAGTTCTGCAAGCTTTTCTGCTGCAATTTTAGTATTTCCATAAACAGAAGTATAACAAATTGCAACGCCTTCAGTTTCAACGCCGTAGCTTGACCATGTATTATATGTGTCCAGATAGTACTGAATGTTTTCGTTCAAAACAGGCCCGTGTAAAGAACAGATAATCTTAATATCAAGAGCTCCTGCCTTTTTTAGTACAGCCTGAACCTGAGCTCCAAACTTACCTACAATTCCAAAATAATATCTGCGAGCCTCGCAAGCCCAGCCTTCCGGATCTTCTACGTCGTTTGCACCAAACTTACCAAAAGCATCTGCTGCAAACAAAACTTTGTCAGCCTCGTCATAGCTCATTAAAACTTCAGGCCAGTGAACATTTGGAGCTGCAATAAAGTTCAAAACATGCTTTCCAAGATTAAGATTAAAGCCTTCTGCTGCTACAACCTGACGCTCTGAAAAATCAGTTCCAAAGTAATTTTTCATCATTACAAAGGCCATTTTAGAAGAAACTATTTTTGCTTCTGGATATGCCTCTGCAAATTTTTTAATATTTGCAGAATGATCCATTTCCATGTGATGAACAACAAGATAGTCAGGCTTGCGGTCACCTGCTGCTTTGAGCTCGTTTTTAATATTATTAAGCCATTCTTCGCCAAAATTCTGATCAACAGAATCAATTACGGCAATCTTTTCGTCAAGAATTAAGTATGAGTTATAAGCCATTCCGTTTGGAACTTCAAACTGGCCTTCAAAAAGATCGATTTTGTGGTCATTTACACCAATATATTTAATAGAATCTGTAATTTTCATTATTTCCTCCCATTTTTCATTACATTAGCATATCTGTTTGTTTTTTTATAGCGAAAATTTAAGTAATTTGCCGTCTTTTGGATTTATAAATTCCAGTGCTGTAGCAGAAAATTGCAGCTGTTCTGAGGTTCCAAGAGTGTTTTTGTTGTATATCGGGTCATTTATAATCGGAAGCCCTGCCCAGGCTAAGTGACAGCGTACCTGATGGCGAAAGCCCTGAGAGATTCTGCATACAACATTTACGCTTTCACCGCAGCTTTCAAGCATTACAAGCTCAGTTTTGTAAAGTTTAAGTTTTCCAACCTTTTTTAATGCCGCCATTCCTGAATCTTTTGTTACAGGACGAACTTCTTTTCCACCTTTTCCAAACGCTCTGAAGTATGATTCAATTTTTAAAGAATGAAAAATCGCCTTCGGCGCCGGGGGATTATGCATCCAGTCACTTACAGACGGGCATTCAATTGGAAATCCCTCCAGTTCTCTGCAATTATTGTTGTCATATTTGCAACCGGCTTTGTAATATTTTATAAAACGCCCTTCTTCCTGCTCGCAAAGCATATAATCATAAAATTCCTGAGTTGCGGCAATTAATAATAGACCATCAGTGGCAGTGTCCAGCCGGTGTAAAAGGCCATGTTCTACATTTTTTCTTCCCTGAACTTCTAAAAGTTTTGGAAAAAGTTCTGCCGCCTGGTAAAAGGCATTTTCAGAATCCTCTTCATTTAAGGGGGCGGAAGCTAAAGCTTTGGGTTTATAAATCACTGCAAAAGGAAGTTCTTCTGTCGGCTCTTTGATAACTTTTATTTTATCTGACATAAGTTCCTCCTTTATGATTTTGAATATTTTGATTTAAGCTTTTTTTCGACCTCTAAAAATCTACGCGGAGTTTTTGCGCGGAATTCTGTAAGTTTTTGTTCTCCCGGCAGATGAATCTTAAGCTTGCAGGAATGCAGCATAAGTGTTGCATCTGGGAATTCTGAGTTTTGCTTATTGTAAGTGCCGTCTCCAAGAATCGGGCATCCTAAAAACTTCATATGTACGCGTATCTGGTGTGTTCGCCCTGTTTTAATTCGTACCCTAATCAAAGAAAAATTACCGTAAGTTGCAATGCAGTGGTAAATTGTGCGGGCAAATTTTCCTTCGTCTGTGTTTTCTACAGCCTTAAATCGGTGACGGTTTTTAGGATCACGGATAATCTGAGTTCGGATATCTCCGCTTTTTGCAGGCGGACGACCAGTGCAGATGCAGATATATTCTTTTTGAAGAGTCTTATCTTTAAACTGTTTTTGAAGCCATTCTTCACTGTCGCGGTTTTTTGCAGTTATAATAAGTCCGCTTGTTTCCTTATCAAGGCGGTGAACAATTCCAGGACGGCGTCGCTCTAAAATTTCTGCATCGCTTCCCTCTTTTATCTGGGCAATGCTTTCGCGCCCCCAGTGATACAAAAGTGCATTCACAAGAGTTCCTGTCCAGTTTCCGCATGCCGGATGTGTTACCATTCCCTGTGCTTTATTTACAACAGTCACATTCTGATCTTCGTAAACAATATCAAGCGGAATATTTTCAGGATCTATGTTATCTGGAATATTGTCTTCCCACTGAATATCTATCTGGTCATTTGCCTTTACTTTCTGACTTATTTTTACTTTTTTGCCGTTTATGAGGATTTCTGTAACGCCGCTTTTTAATTTTGAACGGTTCATTCCGTTTGGCAGCGAGGCAATAAATTTATCTAAACGTTCTGATTTTGTGTAATCTGCGGGAACTTTTGCGCTAAAAAAAGGCATTATTCTGCCCCCGTTACAATTTCATTTATAAGTTCTACACCTTCATCATCACTGTCATTTGATTCTATATATTCTGGCGGCGGTAAAAATCCGTTTTCTGGAGGAATTGGAAGTTTTGTGTTTTCAACAGGCGTAATAATCAAATCAGAATCCTGAATTCCTGCCCGTTTTTTAGCTTTTCCGCGCTTTACAAGCTGAATAATCAAGTCTGTAAGGCCAATTCCAACGCAAATTCCAAGTGATGTAAATAAAAGACCAATCTGCTCATCCTGACTGTAGGAAGAAGCCGCAAATGGATTAGGAAAATACGCAGAAGAAAAATCATTCTGAACATATTTAATTGTGGAATAGCCTAATGTTGTCTGGATTGTAACAAAAGGCAGCGCACCGAGTGTAATGATTTCAAAACGACGCGCATCTTTTAAAAACTGCGGAAACTCACCTTCACTGTAAGGTGCTGGCGTAGTGTCTGCTCCAAAGCAGTTTACACAAAAAGAAAAGCATAAGAGAATTGCAGTAATTTTTAAAATAAGTTTACGCGCGTTTTTCATCTATTTTGAATAATCTCTTTCTCCAAAAATTGCAGTTCCAACACGAACAAGAGTTGAACCTTCTTCAATTGCAATTTCAAAATCACCAGACATTCCCATAGAAAGTTCGTTCAGATTAAACTGAGGAAACTTTGCCTTCATACGCTCAGAAAGTTCTCTAAGCATTACAAAAGATTTTCTAACCCGTTCTTTGTCGTCTGTAAAAGGCGCCATAGTCATAAAACCAGCGGGAATAACGTGCGGGTACTTTCCGTTTTGAATGGCTGTAAGGGCTTCTATAACTTCTTCTTCGCTTTCAAAACCAGATTTAGATTCTTCTCCTGTGTGAAACTCAAACAAAACTTTGATGTTCTTTTCTATTTTTGAACACTGCTTTTCAATTTCATCAAGCAATGAAAGTCTGTCTACAGATTCAATGCAGGCTGCAACTTTTACGGCATTTTTTACTTTGTTAGACTGCAAAACACCAATCATGTGAAGTTCTACATCTGGATTTGCCTCAATAATTGGCGGAAACTTTTCAGAAGCTTCCTGAACACGGTTTTCTCCAAACAAAAACTGTCCCGCTCCAATGGCACTAAGTACATCTTCTGCGGGGTGAAATTTGCTTACAGCCATAAGTTTTACACTGCCTTCTGCACGGCCAGCGCGTTTTTCAGCTTCACGGATTTTTTGATTTATGATTTTTAAATTTTCTGCCACGTTTACGCTCATTTTTTAACTCCAAGTTCATACAGCACGTCACTAAGCTGTAAAGTTTCTTCTAAGGTAAGAACTTCGGCTCTCTTTTGTGGATTAATTCCTGCTTTTTCAAGGGCCTTTTCACACAAATCTCCGTTACTTAAAAAAGAAGTCAGATTGTTGCGTACATTTTTTCTGCGGCTTGAAAATAATGCTCTCTGCATTTTTACAAATAAAGCAGGCTCTTTACATCGCGGAAAATCGGCTTTTTTAGTAAAGACAACAGAGCGCGAATCTACATTAGGCTTTGGCCAGAAGTTAGCACCGCTTAAATCCATCAAAGGCTTTACGTCATAGGCCCACTGGCATAAAACAGAAAACGATGAATAATCATCACTGCCAGGCTTTGCACACATACGCTGTGCAACTTCTTTTTGAACGGTAAAAACGCATTTTTCAAAGCGAACGTTATTTTCGATTGTGTCTGCAATAATTGTTGCGGCAATATTGTAAGGAAGATTTCCAAAAAATCTGTCTGGAATTCCTTCTGCTGATTCCATATGTTTTTTCCAGGTTTTAAGAACATCACCTTCTACAAGATGGAATTTTCCGCTTTGTGCTTCATCTGCAAAAAACTGACTTACAAGATTTGCAAAACCATGGTCAATTTCAAAACATGTAAGTTCTGCACCTCGACTTAAGATTTCAGAAGTCATTGCACCAAGGCCAGGGCCTACTTCCCAGACTTTTGAATTTTCGTTTATTTCAAGTGCATCAATCAGCTTTTTGCGTGCATTTTCATTAATTAAAAAATTCTGCCCAAACTTTTTCTGCATAGAAAAGCCGTTTGCATCAAGCACTGCTTTTAATTCTGATGATGAATTATAATCAGGACACTTCAATATTATTCTCCAAAACTTAAAACCGGAAATCTCGAAAAAACAGCAACAATTCCCTTAATAAAATTATACTCAATAGATAAAAAAATTGCACTATATGAATAAATTCCAGGTATTATCAGGCTTAAAATGATTAAAATCAGTCCTGAATAAATATAAATTGTGATTAAAGGAGATACAAAAACTGTTGCAATAACGCCAATCGGGCTGAACGTTCCAAAAAGGCCTAGCGAAATTGGTGCTGTAAAAATCTGTGCACCGCAGGAGGCACTAATTGACGTTGAAAAATACGGCGGAAAGACTTTCATAATGATTTTTGTAAGGTATCTGCTTGTAATCAAAATGCCTGAAAGCGCACCGTAAGAAAGCATAAATCCTGCATTCTGTAAATCTGAAGGTGAAATTATGCATTGTAAAAGAAAGGAAAAACATAAAATCAAAAGCATATCTGGATTTTTTACCCCTGCAACGGCGGCAAATAAAAGCAGCATACTGCAGATAAAAGCCCTTAAAAGCGACGGCGAAAATCCGGCAAACCATACAAATAAAATCAGCGCAATAATGCGGATGATGAATGTAAGTTTTTTGCGTCCAAAACGGCTTCCAAAAAAGAGTGCAATGGAACTGAACATAGAAAGATGCATGCCGGAAAGTGCGATTATGTGTGAAAGACCTGATGTTCTAAAGAATGAATAAACTGTTGGATCAAGATATTCGCGGGAACCGCACAAAAGTGCCAGTAAAAGCCCACCGGCGCTGCCCCACGCGTACATAAGCCTTTTAAATTGAAGTCTGCATAGCGCACGAAAAAAATCTATTTTTCCAAAAAGGCCTTTTTTCCATGTGCACTCACTGCAGCTTTTTAAAATAAAGGCTGAGCCTTTTATGGAGCCTGAAAAGTGGTAGAGGGCACCACTTTCGTATAAAAATGCGCCTTTTTTGTTTGCTGCTGAATAAAGTTTTCCCGGAAAATACACTTCTGCTATTGCTGTAGGAATTAAAACTGAAAGAAGACCGTCTGCTCTACTCTGAACTTTTGTTCCGTTGATTTTAGCTTCTGCAGCGTTTAGATAAAAATTGCAGGCATAGTATTTTCCGTTTTGGGTTTTTGCAGGTGAAGATATAATTTCGCCTTTAATGCCAGTAACTGCTTCTTCAGGAATTAAAAAATGAGCGCGGTTTCTTTGAGGAAGCCGCACTACATTTGAGTAAAATATAAAAACACAAATTAAACTTGCAGTAAAAAAAGGTTTTTCTAAAAGTTTTATTGCCATCTAAGTCCTGCCAGCGCCTCCCGGGCTGCTGACAAAACATCATCAGGGTAACTTAAATAAGTAACCGCAAGAAGATAATCAAAAGCAGATTTATTTCCGATGGCGCCTAAAGTATTAATAATAGCCATAACTGCCGTCTCAGAAACTTTTTCTTCTTTTTCTTTACGGCTGTTAAATTCTTCCAGAAGCGCACAAAGCTGATTTACAGACTCAATCGGAGAAATCTCTGACATAGAAGTAATTACGCGGGCAAAATACTCTTCTTTGATTACTCCGTTATCAAACATTCTTTTGCAGTAATGCAGATACTCAATGGCAATCGTAGAAGCCCTGGTCCACTTGTTTTCTTCAAGAATTGTAAGACACTGATTCTGAAGCACATCAACTTCGCTTGTAAACTTAGAAGAGCTGTCTACTAATAATATAGTCTCCGACAACGAAATTTCGGAAATCTCGCAGAGCAAATTCTTAGAAATTTTTGGATTTTTTTGTGCCAGAGCAAAAACCTTGCAGATTTGTGCAATATCTTTAGACTGAATAATCTGAATTATCTCGTTAGAAGAAATTGCAGAAAGGCTGATAAGTGCCTTTTCTATGTCTGCACTAAAGGCAGAAAAGCGCTTATTGTTCCAGTGATTATACAAGATTACAAAAGATTCCCGGTTGCCGATTTCTTCAAGTGCCTCCAGCACAGCTTTTATTACACTTGCATCGCTGTTAGGATTAGCATTCTGGATGTAGGAATTCAGCAAGGCTGTAAAAACGCGCAGATCACTTTTATCTTTAATTAAAAGTATTTTTTTTAGGACTGCAATCTGAACAGTGCTGCTGTCAGAAAAAGATTTAAAAACCTCTAAAAACTGATTTAAAAATCTCTCTGATTTTTGAGTATCAGAAAAAAGTTCATCAGGAATAGAAAGGATTGCAGAAACTACAAGGCCTTCCAGTTCTCTGTCAGAGCCAAGATAAACTTTATTTTCCAGAGCAAATTCAAGCGCTTTTGTAGAAAGAACAATGCCTTCTTCCCCAGAAGCTTCCCGTACAGCCTGAGTCTTTTCTGAAATATTTCCCTTTAAAAATTTAACAGTACTAGAGGATTTTGGGGCTGCAAAAGCCGAAAAAGCCATATTAAAAAGTACGCCGATTAATGTAAAACTCAAAAACTTTTTCATAAAATCTCCCTAAATTATGCCTTTTTGCTCTTAAAAATCAGAAGCAATTGCGGCTTCGAGCCTTTTTTCTGCAACATCTTTAGGTGCAAGTTTTGGCTCGCCTTCTTCAGTTTTTTCTGCAGAAGCTGGTGGTGTCTGAGGTTCTTCATCAATATCTTTTGGTGCAGTTACATCAGAGGCAACATCTTCTTCTGTAAGAGAAAGAGCTTCAAAAACCTCTTTTTCTGTTTGAGGAAGCATATTGTAAACATAACTTAAAACTTCGTTACGCATAAGCTGATCAATATGAGTACATTCAAAATGAATAAGCGATTCATTTTTTTCTTCATTATATTCAGACTGCTTGATTGTTCCAAACATTACAATCAGCATGTTTTGAATAGTAAACTGAAGTTTGATCTGAACGTTACTAAGTCCTTTTCCGCCTATTCTGATAAGTGCGCCTGACTCTGAAATATCTTCAATAAGACATTTATATCCATCGTGAGTTTCTACAGAGTGGTAATCCTTAATCTTTTCTTTGATGATATAAAGGTAGCCGTAAATATCACATTTAGCACGTACTGCACGGCGCTTTTGAGTGCGTACAAGATTATTTGAATGATTAATAAAAAGTGCCGGCTGTCCCATATATAGTCCAGACTGAGTTACTGCACTGTCAAAAACATAGCGGGCATCACCTTTTCGCCACAAATAAATTGTAAGAGTTTTGTGAACCCACTGTTCCGCAGGAACATCAATCATGTCCTTCTTTTTTGGGATAGAGATTACAATCTGCTTACCGTTATTCATAATTTCAGAAGTAAAAACGCCTTTTCCAGGAAGAATAATTCTTAGCTTCTGTCCTTTGTCCAGAGAAAGTGTTGTCTGCATACCCTTTTTGGAATCAGATTCATTCTGGATTTTTGTTCGAAAGTCAAAAAGCTTTGCCAGAAGCTGCTGGTATGCCTTTCCACTCAGGTTATCAAGAGTCTGTGCTGCAGTTGAAATTCGTTCCATACATTTTGTAAGCGACGGCATTGAATAATAAAGCGAATTAGGATCTTCTAATTCCGCAAGTTCCGCCGCTTCCCAAAGTGTGGTAATATCGGCAAATGAAAATCCGGTATCTAAGCCGGAAACAAAGAATTTGATTTTAGTTTTAAACGCACTGTAAATAGCTCCAAGAAGTAGAAAAAATATGATTACAGTTATAACTCCGATTATTGAATACATTTTTCCTCACTTTTTGCAATTATAACTAATATATTATATCATTGAATTAATGAAATTACATTCTTCTTTTTTTAAAATTGTGATTTTTTGTGTAGTTTTTTGCTGTTTTGTACTGCCTCCTCTTTTTGTAATATCGGCAATTAATTATGAAGAATGGAGTTTTCCTTTTTCACAGACTGTACTTTTTGCCCTTGCAGTTTTTTTATTTTATGTGTGCCGTTTTACAACTGGCGATGCTTTGGAACGCATGGCGCGCAGTAAATATTTTATTTTTTATAAAGTAATTTTTCCTGCCACATTTTGCTTTTGTATTTTGTTTTCAATCTCTCTTTTGACTAACGGCCTTGCAATGATTTGCAAAATGCCTTCTCCAGAGTTTAAGCTTTTACTTCCTGCCAATGCCTTACAGTGGCTTTTCTGCCTTTTGAATTTGTTTTTTGCAGCCTTTTATGAAGAGGTTTTGTATCGTTTTTATTTGCCGGAAACTGCCCTGTTTTTTGTAAAAAAACTTAATAAAAAGCTGATTTTTTTGCTGATTGAAGTGATTTTTGCCTTAATTTTTGCATTTTCACACTTTTATGCGGGCATTTTTGCAGTATTTAACGCCCTTTTTGCACACGTTGTTTTACGCCTTTTTTACAAAAAAACAGGCTTTTTATGCGCGGGAATTGCTGCACATTTTGTCTACAATCTGGTTCAGTTATTTTTGATACAGCTTTAAAAAAGTCCACTGGCTGATTATATAATCTGCCTGATAATTGATTTTTGGGTAACGTACAGAAACGTGATAATTGTCTTGAGAACTGTTATACACTTCTATTGTGATTTCGTCTTTATTTCCAAGTCCAAGTGTGATTCTTAAAACTGGAATATTTGCCATCTCTGTTTTATAAATTCCACCATGACGCAGATTAAGCAGATCAGCGGCATAGTCTTTAAAGTTTTTGCTTTCTGGAGTAAGAATCCTTGTATTCTGGAAGTCATTTATTATGATGCGTTGAATGTCAGAAATTGAAATATTTTTTGTAATAGTTTTTGAAATTATTTCTGGCTCAGTCCAGTAACGTTCAGAGGCTGTTAAAAATGACTCAAACTGATTTGCAGTCTGGAAAACTGCAGTTGTCTTTCCTGTCATAAAATAGCGGAAGTTTTTAGAAAAATCCTGGGCGCCAAAAAAATATTCGCTGAAAGTATCTTTGTAATTGCATTTTATGTAAAAACTGTCTGATTTTTTAAACCCTAAAGCATTATTTTTATCTATTTTGTCTGAAATTTTATACACATTTATAATAGTTGATAATTGTTCAATAAAATTTTCTATACGTTTACTGTCTGCCGGAGCTGAAAAATCATTTTGTGCAGTTTTTACAGTCCAAAAATCAGAATTTTTCTCTAAAAAAATCTGAGAGTTTCCCTGCGAAAGTTCTATTGAATTCACTTCGTTTTTATATTTTGGATTCAATAAAGCCGTTTTAAATGCCTTTTTATTTGAGGATTTAAAAATATTTGTAAAAGAAAGCAGATAAGTTATAAAAAGAACTGCGGCCGTAGAAATCAGATATCGGGTTTTAATCTTCATATTTTGCTCCCCGTTTTTTAGTCTGAAGCACTATAAAACTTACAAATGTCAAAATCTGAACGGCTGGAATTACAATAAATAAAACTAAAAGACTTATAATTACCGCTTTCTGGAATACCTGTGAATCAGAAAATTTAAGTGAATTATAGTTTTCTGAATGTTTTTGATGCAGTTTTGCAAGTTCATTTTCATCGCAAAGTTTGAGGATGGAATTTGCAATAAAATCAAAATTAGAAAAATCTGCACCTGCTTCGTTTGCAGAATAATTTTGCATAAGAGTATTCAAAAAATACTGATCTGGAATTACAAGAATTTTTGAACTTTCCGAAGTTTGATTTGTATAAAGACCTGTAAGTTTTCCTTTAATTTCTGCACCTAAAATTTTTGTGCCCCGCTCGTTTTCAGCAGGTTTTGAATTAAGCAAAAATGGATTTGTTTCTATAAGGCTTCCGTTTTCTGTGTAAGAGTTTCTCTTAATTTTGTAAGAATAACCTTGTGGCGAAGAAACTAAATATGGAAAAGCAATCGAATTATCTGTAATTGCAAGCGGTGTTGGCCAGAACATTGTAAGCTGAGTCTGAGAATTTTCCTGAGGAAAAAGTTTAATCCACATCGGATAATTAAGAACTTGAGATGTGTTTTGAATCCCTGTTGAATCTGAATCGCTTACCATTGTGATTCTTGCACAAGAAATATCTGCTGCAATGGCTTCTTCAAAACGGATTCCCCAGTTTTCTAAAAGCTCTATAAGATTTGTGCGTTCATTCTGGCGCAGTGACCAGTCGCCCGAAATGTCGTTTGAGTATGGAGAAAGTGTAAAAATTGCGTTACCCTTGCCGCTTAAAATGTAATTTTCTATTGATATTGCGTGCTCTATGTTTATTTTACTGTCGCCAATGACCAGAAGCGTGCCTGATGCATTTTCCAGCCGCGAGGCAAAATCTTGGTCTTCTATAAAAACTGGATTACATGTAATTCCTGCAGAACTTAAAAGAGGAACTAGATAAGAATAATCCTCTTTGTAGTTCATTCCGTTGCCTAAAATTACATTTACAAAATGCTTTTTACCCGTTAAAAGTGAACTTACGCGGACATCCAGATCATATTCAAGAGTTTCTGCACCAATTACAAAAGGAATTGCTTCAAATTTTCCGTTGTATTCCAGAATGATTGCAGAAAAAACTTCTGTATAACCTTTAGTCGTGCCGGAAGATGTGTTTATCTGCTGGCTTGTAATTCCGTAAGATTTTAAAAGCTCTGTAACTTCTGTGTTTTCATCAGGATTTTGAATTTTAAAGCTGATATTTTTATTTCTTGCAGCGTAAGAATCCAGAAAATCAGTTACATCACGAATCTGCGGATAAAGTGTGCTTAAAGTTTTTGAGCGGTAAAAAGTGATAAAAAGCGGTTCTGAAACATTTTTTAAAAGCGACGATGAATATTTTGAAAGAGAAAAAGTCTTGTTCTTAGAAAAATCCAGCCTGAAATAATAGCGCTGACTGTTCAAAAAAGTCAAAATTAAAATGAAGATAGATAAAAATAACCTAAGCCTTTGGGATTTATTAAAATGTTTACCCTTTTGAATCTGCTCTGTAAGAATCGTAATCAAAAAGAAAAGTGCTGTAAAACTTACAAAAAATATAAAATCACGGCTGTCAAAAATAGCTTTTCCTGCAGCATCAAAGTGCCATGCAAAGCTGAATGTCTTAAAAATTGATGATAAAAAACTTGTACTTGAAAGATAAACTGAATAATTATGAGCACTGTTGCAGATTGCAAGAATTACCGCAGAAATTACAAAGGCAATTATCTGATTTGAATTAAAAATCTGAAAAATCAGAAGGCAAAGAGCGATTACACATGCGGTGTAAAGACTTAAGAATATAAAACTTGTAAAGATCTGTGCCAATTCTAAAGGAAAAAATATCGATGAAACGAGAACTGCAGGGATTAAAAAACACAAAAAGACGCAAAAAACTGTAAGAAGGCATAAAAATCGTACCAGAAGTTTTTTGGCAAATGAAAGAGGAATAAAATCATCATAATTCATCAATACTGGTCTGGCACATAGTGCTGGAATTATGATTATGCTTATGTATGGGACAGCGCTAAACAGGAAAATCAGCGAGGCCTGTGTTTGCGAAAAAAAGTTTCGTCTTATAAAAAAATCGGCATATACAAAAAGCGTAAACAAGAGTGCGAGGATCATAGTTCTTGGAGTAAAATAAAATTTCAGCTGTGATTTATATAAGTTCTTCAAGTGATTTTACCCCGTTTGTTGTAAGAATTTCGTTTTCTGTTCCAAAGGCAATCTGTTTTCCGTCTTTGATTACAACTACATTCTGGCAAAGTTCTTTTACTTCCTGCAGAATATGCGTAGAAATCAAGATTGATTTTGTTGCAGAAAGTGATTTTAAGAGTTTTCGAAAATCTGCAATCTGAACTGGATCTAGACCTGTAATCGGTTCGTCTAAAACAAGATTTGCAGGATTATGGATAAGTGCCTGGGCAAGACTTACGCGCTGCTTATACCCCTTTGAAAGTGTTTTGATTTTTTTTGAAAGTACGTCTTTCAGGTGGCTCAGCTCTATTACGTTTTTTACAGCCTTTTCCATATCTGCGCCAAAAAGTTTGTGAGTTCTGGCGGCATATTCAAGAAAATCAGAAAGATAAAGTTCCTGCGGCAGGTTTGAAACTTCCGGCACATAGCCAATGAGTTTCATTGCTGCTTCTGGTACCTGTGTAATATCAGTTTTTAAAGCTTCGCCTTCTTTGGCAGCAAAAATATTTCCGCTGTCTGCATAATGAAAACCGCAGATTGCCTTTATGATTGTAGATTTTCCGCTGCCGTTTGCGCCTACAAGCGCTGTAATTTTATCAGGCTCTACAGAAAAATTGATTCCGCTGATTTTGAACGAGTTTTTGTACTGTTTAGAAAAATCGCAAACCTGAATCATAGCGCCGCCTTTTAGGCTTTAGTCTATATAAGGAATTTCGATGTGCATACGGTCGCGCGAAAGTTCTGCCTGAGGCCAGACAGCTTGTGCTTCTTCAAGCAGAATAGAAAGTTCCTTGTCTGTGTAACGCGGACTGTAATGAATCATGCACATGCGTCGGACATTTGCATCGCGGGCAATTGTTGCTGCCTGAACGGCTGTCATATGTTTTTTTTCTTTTGCCTGATCCAAAAGCGCGTGTTCAAACATTCCTTCGCAAACAAGAAGGTCACTTCCGCGCACTTCATCTGCAATGCTTGGTTTATAAAGAGTGTCTGTTACAAAGCTGAATTTTCTTCCGCTGCGAGGCTTTCCCATTACCTGCTCTGGTTTTACAATTGTGCCGTCTTCCGCCTGCACTTCTTCGCCTTTCTGGAGTTTTCCCCAAAGAGGTCCGCAAGGAACTCCAAGTGAACGTGCTGTTTCCGGATTAAATTCTCCAGGACGGTCTAGTTCTTCCAGTGTGTAGCCTACACAGGTTTTTGTGTGATCAAGCGGGAATGCACGGATATAAAAATCTTCTCCGCCGTGAACAACGCAGGGTGCTGTAATTTCTTTTACAACAATCGGATAATTGATGTACATATCAAGAACGCGGCGGCTTGTTTCAATGTATTCCTTGATTTTTGGCGGGCCGTAAATGTAAAGAGGCTCTGTTCGGTCAACCTGGGCTGAAAGCATAAGAATTCCAGGGAGGCCTGTTACATGGTCTGCGTGAGTATGAGAAACAAAAATCGCGTTGATTTTTTTCCACTTAAGATTCAGACGTTTTAGGGAAACCTGAGTACCTTCACCACCGTCGAATAAAAACAAATCGCCGTCACGCCTCAACAAAACAGAAGTCAGATGACGGTAAGGAAGCGGCATCATTCCACCGCAACCTAAAATAAAGGCTTCCATATTCATGGAAGCCATTTTAACGGATTTTAAGCGGAAATTATAGTACCATCGAAAATTATTTTACTTCGCCGCGCATAATCTTTCTTACAAGAATGCCAGATGGCTGAAGGTCGCTTTCTTTCCATCCGCCCTTTGCATCACGGTCTTTATTGTATTTGAGGGCACCTGAATCTTCTCCCTTATTGTTTACAGACCAGTTTGCCCAGGAAATCTTGTTTTTTGCAAGGAAGCGCATCCATTCAAGAGTTTCTTTTTCAAAAACTCCGCCGTCGCCAGAGGCCTGTGTTGTTCCCCATTCTGTTACAAAGATTGGAAGGCCTTTTTTGATGGCAGCTTCTGCAACTGCACGGCTGTCTTTTCCATGACTTCCGGCATAAAAATGAAGGGTATACATAATGTTTTCATATCCTTCAATCGGGCTTGCAGCAGCACTTGCAAGGTCGCTAGACCACACAGGAGTTCCTACAACAATCACGTTGTTACAGTATTTTCTGATAATCGGGATAATACGTTCTGCATAAGGTTTGATGTTTCCTTCCCAGGTAACTTTTTCGCCGTTTGGTTCGTTACAGATTTCGTAAATGATGTTAGGACAGTCTGCATAAGTTGAGGCAATGCGTTCAAAAAAGGCTTCTGACTGCTTTACATATAGCATAGGATCACATTCAGGAAGAACATGCCAGTCTACAATAACATAAAGGCCGGTTTCCTTTGCAGCTTCAATTGATTCAATCACTTTATTTGCCATTGCAGGGTTCTGAACATAGCCGCCGCTTCCGCCAACATACATTGCAGCACGCCATAAATCGGCATTCCAGTCATCTCTAAGCCACTGAATTACATCTTTGTTTGCATATTTTCCATGCCAGTGAAGTCCGTGAGAACTCATTCCGCAAAGCTGAACAGGTTTTCCAGATTCATCGCAGAGGTTTGTTCCCTGAACGCTTAATTTTCCGTAGCGTTCAACAGGAGTTTTTGAATCGTTATAAATTTTTCTTCCTGTACCACCGCAGGATAAAAGTGTTAAAGAGGCACCTAATGCCAGTAAAATTAGTGATGTTTTAGTAAAAATTTTCTTCATAAAGTTAATTTTACAGCGGGATTTTAAGGAAATCAAAGAAAAATTAGTTATTAGCTGTAACCAGAAAAACTTTTTTGAATACTTTTGCAAAACATATGCAGTGCGCAATAAATGTAACTGTCCACGAGATTGGATATGAAACAAATATTATGAATTCTGTATGGAATTGCGGAGTTAAAAAGATTGTAGAAAGCCATACGATTCTGAATACGCAAACACCCACAATGCAGACAATCATAGGAAGAAGACTGTGCCCTATTCCGCGGATAATGTTACTCATTGTGTCCATAATTCCACAAAGAGCGTAAGTTGAACAGATTACAGTAAGACGGCGGATTCCAGCTTCTATTACAAGAGGATTTTTAGAGTAGACTCCAAGAATCTGGCGTGCAAAAATCACAACAAGGAAGCCAAGACCTTCTCCAACTACAAGGACTGTTAAAAGAGAGATAAATACAAGCTTTTTGATTCTGTCTTTCTGTCCCGCACCCATGTTCTGCGAAACAAATGTCAAAGCTCCTTGCGAAAATCCATTCATTGCAAGGTAAACAAAGCCTTCAATATTGATTCCAGCAGAACTTCCCGCAATTACAATCGGGCCGAACGAATTTACAGAAGACTGAATTACCATATTCGAAATAGAGAACATCATCCCCTGAAAACCAGCAGGTACACCAATCTTTATAATCCGAATAAGGATATATTTATGGATTTTAAGCTT
>JAILHD010000031.1 GCA_024696155.1 Treponema sp.
GAGTTTAAGGCCCGCCATGCTCAGGAAAAGGCTAAGCGCGGGGATTTGAAGTCTGTAAAGGGGCCGGTTTTCCTTGGTCTTGATGCGGGTTCTACAACTACAAAGGCTGTTTTAATTGACCAGGAAGGAGCAATCCTCTGGGATTTTTATGCCCACAATCAGGGAAACCCTGTTGAGCTTGCCGTTAAGGTTTTGAAGGAATTGTATGCCCAGCTGCCGGCTGATGCTTATATCGGTCGTGCGGTTTCTACTGGTTACGGTGAAGTTCTTTTCCAGTCGGCATTTAATGTTGATGCCGGAGAAGTTGAAACAATTACTCACTTCCGTGCGGCTGATTTCTTTGTTCCTGGTGTTGAGTTCCTTCTTGATATCGGTGGTCAGGACATGAAGTGCCTTCGCATGAAAGACGGGGCAATCACTTCCATTCAGCTGAACGAAGCCTGTTCTTCTGGCTGCGGTTCCTTCCTTGATAACTTTGCTCGCACAATGGGTATGGACGTAAAAGAGTTTAGTAAGATTGCCCTGATGGCAGAAAAGCCTGTCGATTTGGGAAGCCGCTGTACTGTATTTATGAACAGCCGCGTAAAACAGGCTCAGAAGGAAGGTTCTTCTGTTGCTGATATTTCGGCAGGTCTTTCTTATTCTGTAATCAAAAATGCCTTGTTTAAGGTAATTAAACTCCGCAAGGCAAGTGATATTGGAACAAAGGTTGTAGTTCAGGGTGGTACCTTTAATAATGATGCTGTTCTCCGTGCCTTTGAAAATATTTCTGGTGTAAACGTATTCCGTCCTGATGTTGCAGGCCTTATGGGTGCCTACGGTTCTGCTTTGATTGCCTACGACCAGTGGCGCGATTTGACTGCCCCTCAGCCTGGCGAGCCGGAAGATACAGTTCACGAGGTTCATTCTAACATTGCAACTTTGTCTGATTTGGAAAGCTTCCACGTTGACCTGGAGCTCCGCCGCTGCGGAAAATGTCAGAACAACTGTCTTCTTACTATTAATACATTCAAAACTGATTCTGCAACCCGTACCTTTATTACCGGTAACCGCTGTGAAAAGGGTGCCGAAATTGAAGGGGTTCAGATTCTTGCCGCAAGTGATAAAAATAAATCGCTTGATGATGATGCGGGTCCGCTTCCAAATCTTTTTGAATGGAAATATAAGCGTCTTTTCAGCTATGTTCCGCGCAAGGCAGAAGATGCTCCTATGGGCGATGTGGGAATTCCCCGCGTCCTCAATATGTACGAAAATTATCCGCTCTGGTTTACCTTCTTTAATGAACTTGGCTTCCGCGTAAGACTTAGTCAGCGTTCAAGCCGCAAGGTTTACGAAAAAGGAATTGAAACTATCCCTTCTGAATCTGTCTGCTACCCTGGAAAAATCAGCCACGGTCACGTAGAGAGCCTTTTGCAGCAGGGAATTAAGTTTATTTTCTATCCTTGTGCGCCTTATGAGCTTAAGGAAGATTCCGGGGCAGGAAACCACTATAACTGTCCGATTGTAACAAGTTATCCGGAGGTTTTGCGCAACAACGTAGACGCCCTTCGTCAGGATGATTCTATTTTATATATGGATCCATTCCTTCCGATTTACGATAAGCCTCGCCTGCAGGAGCGTCTCTGTGAAGAAATGCTTCCTAAGTTCCCAAAACTTACCCGCGAGGCAATTTATGAGGCTGTAGAAAAGGCCTGGGCTGAGCAGGAAAAATTCCGTGCTGATGTCCGCAAGGCAGGTGAGGATGCCCTTGAAGAAATCATCACAAAGGGTGGAAGCGGTATTGTACTTTCTGGCCGCCCTTATCACCTTGATCCGGAAATCAACCACGGAATTCCTGAACTGATTAATGGTCTTGGACTTGCAGTTCTTACAGAAGATTCTGTTGCTCACCTTGGAAAGATTGAGCGCCCTCTTCGCATTATCGATCAGTGGGTTTACCATAACAGACTTTACCGCGCCGCTCAGTTTGTAAGTGAAATGGCAAATCTTGAGCTTGTTCAGCTTACCTCATTCGGCTGCGGTCTTGATGCCGTAACTGCTGACCAGGTTGATGAAATTCTCCGCGCTAAAAACAGAATGTACACCCTTATCAAGATTGATGAGGGAAGTAACCTTGGTGCGGTTCGAATCCGAATCCGTTCTCTGATTGCAGCTGTAAAGGCACGCAGAAGAAACCGCCGTCACCTTGAAGAAAAAACTTCTGCCTATAACCGCGTTGTATTCACAAAAGAAATGAAGTACACCCACACGATTATCGGACCTCAGATGTCGCCAATCCATTTCCGCATTTTGCAGAAGGCTTTCCGCAGCGGCGGCTACAATTTTGTCGTTCTGGACGCTGTTGATCCAAAGGCAATTGATGCAGGTTTGCGCTATGTAAATAACGACGCCTGCTATCCGTCGCTTTTGGTTGCCGGTCAGATGATTTCGGCCCTTGAAAGCGGAAAATATGACATTGATAAGGTGGCTCTGATTATTACTCAGACCGGTGGTGGTTGTCGCGCGACAAACTACATTGGATTTATCAGACGTGCGCTGAATGACGCGGGCTGGGGACAGGTTCCTGTTCTTTCTTTGAGTGCCCAGGGCTTTGAAAAGAACCCGGGCTTTAAGCTTACACCGCGCCTTGTTGATAACCTTATTAAGGCTCTTGTTGTAGGTGATGTTCTTATGCGCGTTCTCTACCGTGTTCGTCCTTATGAGGAAGTTCCGGGCAGCGCAAACCAGATGTATGAAAAATGGAATGCCAAGGCAGAGGCAATGTTTGAAAAGCATGTTTCTTTTGCCCGCTTCAACCGCCTTGTACGCAATATCATAAAGGATTTTGATAACCTTCCGCTTAAGCCGATTAAAAAGCCTCGCGTTGGTGTTGTCGGCGAAATCCTTGTTAAATTCCACCCGACTGCAAACAATCAGATTGTAGATACAATCGAAAAAGAAGGTGCAGAATGTGTAATGCCAGATCTTCTGGATTTCTTCTTCTACACTTTCGCAACTGGTATTTTCCGCCATCAGCAGCTGGCCTTCCCTAAAAAGACCGAGCGCAATGCAAGACTTCTTGTATGGGGACTGGATTTATACCGCCGCAAGATGAAGAAATATCTGAAAAAGAGCCGCCGTTTTGAAGCTCCTAACTCAATCTATCAGATGATGAAAGGAGTTGACGACATTGTTCAGATTGGAAATATCACAGGTGAAGGATGGTTCCTCACTGCCGAAATGGTTGAGCTTATCAATGAAGGGGCTCCAAGTATTGCCTGTGTTCAGCCTTTTGCCTGTCTTCCAAACCACGTAACTGGAAAGGGTATGATTAAAGAGCTTCGCCGCCGCTTCCCGGATGCGAATATTTCTGCAATCGACTACGACCCTGGCAGCTCGGAAGTAAACCAGCTTAACCGCTTGAAACTGCTTCTTTCTAATGCACCGGTTGGACGCCATCCGGATGAAGTTGGAAGCGATGGAATGATTCGCATGGCGGACGGAAGCCTTGTAAAGGCAGAAGTTCGTGCCGCAGAAGGAAATACGGGCTGTACTGACACAGACCCGGCTCAGGAAAGCATCGGATAAAAAAGCTTGGGAGGGCTTGCGATGTTAAAAAAAACGTTTTTTTCAATTTTGTTTCTTTTTGCCGCTGGCTTGGCAAGACTTTTTGCTGCATACAATTCTTTGGGCATACCAGATTCAAGCGAAATCCGCAAGAATCTGGTAGAAAGCTGGTTTGAAGCTCCGCTTGATGTAGTTCGCCTTAATAAGGCAGAGTTTGTTACAAACAACATCGGGCAGGAGTTTCAGATTAGAATGGAAGAGGATGATTCTTTCTTCTATATTTTTGTTTCTCCTAAAACTACAATCTGTATAAAAGTTGTTTCGGACTCTCAAAGTTATGTAGAACAGAAAGTTTATCATCCTGGTGATGGGGCTGGCAGTTTTGTGCTTATTCGTGACAAAAAGAATGAAAAGCCTTTAAGTGCCAGATATTATTTCTTAAAAGACAGCGACGTTTATGTTCAGTTTACGCCTTATGGAAAATCAGCCCTTGCTGATCTTGTAATTTTTGGAAATTATGCTTCGCGTGGTGCTCCAACAGGCCTTCCTTTTGACTTTTTTTATTCTTCTTCTTTTGATGATGTAATGAAGGTTACTCAATCAAAACTTCCGTGGAATTATGTGCTTACTTCTAAGAATGAATATCATGCAGTGCGCCAGATGTGTGCTGTAATTGAAGAAGCTCTTCCCCAAATTAAATATGCCGATGACGCAATGTACGATGGCGAAGGACATCTTGTTCACGTAGCAACAGGAAAAACTTTTGCTTTTGATGAAATTGGCGGAACCTCTGTAGGTCAGTCAATTTTTCTTTCTTCTGCAGGCTTTTTAAAATGGATTTGTGATGGTCTTGTAGAACCGATTGCTGGCGGTTTATTAAAACGCGATCCTTTATTAAAAGAGACTGTAAATATAAAAGATAACGGCCATCAGGGGGTGCTTTCTCAGCATTACAATCTTTATTTTGGATTAAACTGGATTAGAAACCTTGCTTCGGCTGTAATTTCTGTTTATGCAAACAAAGACTATATGTTCAATCAGTCTGGCGTAGATGTTACGATAAATCCTTTTGCATCTTCTATAAATGATAAGGGTGTTGCAACCTCTGTAACCTTTATAGAAAACACTGGTTATAGAATTCAGGTAATAAAATCGCTGCTGTATGTGCTTGCTGCCACAGAGCCAGATACATTCTATCTTGGGGCAATTCGAGAAACAGACACCAGCGTTTCTCCGGAAGTCAGAGTTTTTAATCAAAATGTGGCTTTCTTTCCATATTTTATGGATGACGGAACCTTTGCCTGTACAGTTTTTATGAATGGAAAAAAACTTTCGCTTGATGATTTCATGCGGCTATATAAATCTGATTTTGTTTATCTTACAAAGGTAAAAGCAAATGAACAGTTCTTCCCGAATTATGAAAAAAAATAAACTGATAATTACATCTGTTCTGCTGTTGAATCTGGGCGTTTCTTTGAATGCCCAAAGCGTTGCAGCTTCAGAAACTACACTTTATAACGAAATTAATTCAGCCTATGCAACAGGCTTTTTGCCTGGTGTTATAGATAAATCTTCTAATTTTGAACGCAAATATCCAGAGTCTGCCTATATAACAGAAGTTCGTATGCAAAAGGCCCGCGCGCTTACGGGCGTTGGAATGTGTGATTCTGCACAGGAAACACTTTTGCTGTTGCTGAACTCTCTTGGAGAAGATGCACCTCAAATTCCTGAATGTTACTATCTTTTAGGCCGTGCTTATTTTGAAAAACGTGCTTATAAAAATTCACTTTCGAGTTTTTATCTTGCTGCAAAAAAAACAAAGGGCTCTGAATCTGCTGCAAATCAGGAAATTTACAACCAGAGCGTGCTTTATGCAGGTCGTATAAACTTTTTTCAGGATGATTTTAAAGAAGCTTGCCATCAGTTTGAGTATGTTGTTTCTAACGGAAACAAATATTCTTCTGCTGATTTTAATGAGGCACTTCAAAAACTGATTATTGCTTACAATGGTCTTAATCAGGGAAAAAAATCTGTAGAACTTTTTAATTCTCTGCCTAAGAATAATTTTGACCCTCAATTTTATTACACGACTGCGGTGTATGCAGCTCAGGGGTACGAAAATATTAACAATTACCAGAAAGCCTATGATTTGTACTGCGAAGTAATTGATGCGCAGATAGAAAGTCTTTCTGTAATTGCCCTAAAAAGAGCATATCTTCTGGCAGATCAGAAAAAGGTTCCTGTAAATCCTGGCGAGGTATTCAGCCGTAATACAGCTCTTTTTGAAAATCAGCCGGAACTTGTTTGTGACTTCTGGATTCGCCTTGGTATTGATGAATTTGATGCCAAAAATTATGAAACATCTCTTGATTATCTTGCAAATGCAGAAAAACTTATTAAAGACGGTGTAAAAGGGGATATGGCACTTATCTGTCTATACCGCACAAAAATTGCTTTAGAGATTGTTAGTGACCCAAAAATCCTTGTACTTGAAAAAAAGGCTTTTGAAGGTGAATTTGAAATATTCAAAAAATCTTCTGCAGAAAATATTATGGATTCGTACTATTCAACGCTGCTTCATTTTGCGGTAGTGCTTGAAAACTGGGATGAAGTTCAAAAGATTTATGCAAATATTGCAAAGCCTGATTCAAAATCGGCATATTATTCTGCAAGCTATTATTATAATAGAAAAGATTATGCTCAGACTCAGAAGTGTCTGGAAGAATATCTTTATGATCCTGCATGTAAAAAAATGTATGCTTCCTGCAGTCTGAAGAGCGGAAATCCGCAGAAGGCGGCAGAACTTTATAAGGAACTGGAAGCAGATAAGGCTTTGGATGATAAGTCAACTCTGGAATACGCAAAAGCCCTTTTTATGACCAAGAATTTTTCCAGCTCTTACGAGAAAACACTTCTTGTAAAAAATCCAGAAGGACTTTATGTTGGCGGTCTAGATCTTATAAACCTTAGAAAGTGGAATGAGGCACGTGGAAAATTCAATGCATATATTTCTGCGGCATCATCTTCTAAAGATTTTATTGTGCTTGCTTTTTTCTATAAAGCTTATGCCGAATATAATCTTGGAGAGTTCAAAAATGCTTATGCTTCTTTTGTACGTTTTAATTCAGAAGCAGATTCTAAATCTGTAGAAATTAAATATGTGCGTCAGTCTTATGATTTTGCAGTAAAGAGTGCCCTTCAGAATGGTGATTTTAAGAATGCTTCTACACAGGCAGAAAATCTTGTACGCATTTCTCAGACAAAAGAAGATCGTCAGCAGGCTGTTCTTTTGAGCGCTCAGATTTATGCAGACTCTGGAAATGCAAATAAAGCTGTAGAAGTTCTTACGCCTTATACAGATGATAAATCCGATTTTGCGCTTACGGCACTTTTTGAAATTGCAAAGATTTACGAAAAACAGGGAAATTTGTCTCTGGCAGAAAGTAATCTTGAAAAAATCATTGCAAAATCTCCTCGTTCTCAGGCGGCAGAAGACGCAACTTTCCATGAAGGCGAGATTTATTATTCCCAGAAAAATTATTCAACGGCAGAAAACCGTTTTAATCAGTATATTTATAAATATGCAGACGGAAAATACACCGATGCAGCACTATTTTTCTGTGCCGATTGTAATTACCGTTTGGGTGCCTACGAAAAAGCAATCATGCTTTGTCAGGTGTTCATAAGAAAGTACGAGAATAATATTTATTCTTATGGTGTTTATACAACGCTTTTGAACGCTTTTTACGACGAGCAGGATTTTGAAAATGCTTTGGAAACTGCACAGACACTTGTAAGCAAGTTCCCGGCGCAGGCTGCTGATGATGGAATTGGAAAACGTGTTCAGGAGCTTAAACGTCTTGTTTCTGGTACAGATAAAACTCTGGCATTTAAACAGAACGAATACGAGAAGGCTGGAAAAGCTTCTACCAAAAAAGGCCGAAAAGCTGGTTCTGAACTTGTAAAACTTTATATGCGAATTGCTGAAATGCAGGAAGAAGGTATAAAACTTGCAAAAGAAATTACAGCCCTTCAGACTGCAGATGATGAAAAAGAACTTTTTGCACAGAATACCAGCGTAATTGCGGAATATTATAGAAGAAAAGGTGATAATAAACTTTCCGCAGAAACTTATCTGGAAGCCGCTGCTGCTTACAGAACAAGCGGTAATTCAGAAAATGCTGCAGAAAGTCTTTACAGTGCAGCAGAAGCGTTTGCGGCTGCTAAACTTATGGGCGATGCCCGTGAAACTGCAAATACATTAAAAGAACTTTACCCGCAGAGTCATTATGCGGAATCTGTTAATAGAATTACAGGAAACTAAGCTTATGAAAAAAATTAAAAATACCAAAATTACTAAGACTCTTTTGCTTGCAGGGGGAATGCTTTTTCTTGGTGCAGCGCTTTCTGCTCAGACTGCAGAAACAGAAAATATTGAGCTTGATGATTTGACTACAGTTATTAAATCTGGAAATCTGATTGCGGGTGATGATGCACTTCCAAATTTTTCTGACGTTGTCGAGGAGCCAAAAGGAAGCGGTTCTATTGTTCCAGTTCTTCCTGACGTTACTGTTCAGGAAAAAACTGGTATTGCTGATGCTGCCTCTGCAAAAAAAGAAAAGTCTGTATTTGCAGAAGGTAAGGTTGGTGGCGGTTATCCAGCCTTGTTCTTTGGTGATTTTTCTGTTTACCGTTTGAGCGGACAGAATCCGTTTTTTATTGGGTTTAATCATAATTCGGCAGCAGGATATTCTGGACATTCTTTAAAAGACGGCTATAAAGACAGTACAACAGGCATTAATATTACAAAGACTGTTCAGCGAAGTAAGGCAACTATTAATCTTGAAGGAAAGTATCAGGTACTGGTAAATGGTCTTCAGCAGCAGGCTGTTGATATAAGCGATGTTACCCAGAATGATGTTAATGGAAATGTAGATTTCAGATGGCAGTTCAATGATGTTTTTGCTCTTGGCGGCATTTTGAATACAGAATTCTATAATCGTTATTCTGCAATCACAGGAAAGCAGGATTATGAAGATTTCTTAAAGAACGTAAGCGTGCTCGGCCTTAGTCCTTCTGTTTATGGCGATGTAAATCTTGGTGCTTTTGATCTTGGATTTTCTGCTACTTACTGGATGGATTCTAACACTAACGGTGCAATTGCTTATGATTATGAAAACCCTGATGAAGAAGCTGGTAGAATTGCTAACCGCGGTCTTTTTAATTTTGAAGCTTCATGGCAGAATCAGATTTTTAAGGCATACGCCCACGTAGGAGCGCTTTTAAGCGATTCAATGAACGGAAATTATATTACTGCTCCTTTTGCGATTGGTGGTTCGGCTGTATTCCCTGTGCATTTTTCTAACCGTAAGGCAAGCATTGGTCTTGAAGGTGGACTTTCTGCAGAGCGTACTCGTGTAGCTGACCTTGAAAAAAAATACAAGTTTACGGCACTTAATTTTATTCCGCAGGAAGTTACCAACTGGTATATTCAGCTTGATACTTCTGTTCCTGTTGGTAATAACTTTACGGCAAGTGCAAAGGCAGCATACCGCACAACAGCCTTTGGAAACGGTGTATGGCAGCCTGATTACAAACATTTCATTATTGATGATACTAATATTTCAGGCTATTACGGTTACACTCAGGAAGACTTAAACATATTCTTCTCAGAAATTAATCTTACTTATTATTATAAGATTCTTTCGCTTTCAGTGGGCTTAAAGTCAAACTGGATAGATATTCCTGTTCTTGAATACAATCAGCTTTTGAGCTTTGGACTTGGGCTTACAAGTTCAAGCGGAAAGTACAGTTCAACTTTGACAGCTGATTTTGGACTTGATGAGGATTCAACATCAATTGTTCCAATCTTTAATCTTGAAGGTTATATAAAACTTACTCAGGCTGTAAGCATTGGAGCAGAAGTTACAGATATTATTAAGCTTGTTTCTGGAACAACCAGAACTTATGCAGGCGAATATATAACAAGAAGCGGAACAGCTTCTGTAATCGTTAAATTTTTCTTCTAGAAAAACTGAAAAAAAATACAGATAAAACTTGGAGGTTTTAAAATGTTAAGTAGTATTAAAGCGGGTGGAGTATTGATGTTTCCAATCATTTTGTGCGGAATCATTGCAACTTTTATTATTATTGAAAGATGTTTTTATTTTTTGAATATCAAAAAGCGTGATGAAAAACTTATGAATGATTTGCAGGGCTCTCTTGCATCGCAGAATTTTGATGCTTGTGCCGTTGCATGTACAGAAGCTGGAACTCCTATGTCTCAGGTTCTTAAAAAGGCCTTTGACTGTCGCCGCTATCAGGAAAAAGATTTACGTGAACTTGTAGAAGCAGAAATGGACTTTGTAGTTCCTCGTCTTGAGCATCTTCTTACTCCGCTTGGAACAATTGCAAATATTGCAACCCTTCTAGGACTTTTGGGAACAGTAACTGGTAACATCAAGGCATTTGGTGTTCTTGGTGCTGGTGGAACAATGGGTGATCCTGCTTTGCTTGCAACTGCAATTTCTGAAGCCTTGGTAACAACTGTAGCAGGTCTTATTGTTTCAATTCCTTCTGTTGTATTCCATAACTATTTTATTTCGCGGGTAAATCATCGTCTTGTAGAAATGGAAGCAAAAGTAACAGAAGTTCTTGTAAAGCTCACTGGAAGAATATAAATGGTAAAGCTAAAAAATTGATAAATGCAATTTTTTTTAATACTTCACTATTGAACACCGCGGGTTATGATCGGCCCGTTTAGACAGGAGACGATTAATGAGATTAAATAAAAACCGTAAGAGAATAGCTTCAAATGTAGATATGACTCCAATGATTGATATCGTATTCCAGTTGATTCTGTTCTTTCTGGTTTCTACAACGTTTGC
>JAILHD010000049.1 GCA_024696155.1 Treponema sp.
ACAAACGGTAAGGGAGCCTTGCAGTCAGTACGCCAGAGTGCAGATGAAGGCAAATTTGCTGCTCTGGTAGAAAAGTTTAAGGCTCAGAATGAAGAAAAGTCAGAAGCTACAATTTCTTCAAGCCAGACAGTTGCACGTGGACGTTTGAACGGCGACTGGACTTCAGGCTTTGCAGGAAGCTTTAGTCAGACCTCTGCTAAACCTACCGGTGCTGCCGTTAATCAGGCTAATCCACATGTTCAGGCTAAAACAATAGATAAAACAAGCGAGCTTTATGAAAAGTCGCTTGAACTTGAAAATTACTTTGTAAAACAGATGCTTTCAGAAATGAGAAAAACTGTTCATAAAACAAACGAAGGCGATTTTGCCTCAAAAATGTACGAAGATATGCTCTATGACGAGTATTCTACTGCAATGACAAAATCAGCAGGCTTTGGTCTTGCAGATCAGATTTATTTATCTTTAGTTTAATCAGTGCTTAATGGGGAAGTATCAATCCCCTTTAACATAATTCCTAAACTTTTTACATCGGTAACCCTCTTGCCGTTGGCAAGAGGGTTTTTTGTATATATAAATAACGACTCAGAAATTACTTGTCATTAAAAACATCTAAACTTTCCAGTGGTTTTCCATCCCATGTAAAAAAGGCGTATTTCCAGTCACCTCGGCGCTCTCCGCCCCAGGCAAAAATTCCAGCTCCACCGACATCGTAGATTTCCTGCATAAGATGCTTATAAATCTTTTTCTGGTTTTCTATACTTCCCACAATCTGTGTTTTTCCGTTTACGGTCTCTGTTTCAAGGTTAGAATAAATTCTTCTTGTGCGTGGATTAATCAGATGCTCTGCAGCCATTTGAAGATCAAAATTGTATTTTCCTTTTTCGCTGTCAAAATGGGTAGAACTTTCCACAACCATAACAGGCTTGTTAATGGTACTTCTCAAAGTTTTTATATTATTTCTTAAATCAGAAACAGAACCGTGGTTTTGCTCCCATGGGTAATAAGAAAGTCCCATAATATCGTAATCAATATCATGTTCTTTTATCTGATTAAAGCCATATACTGCATGTTCATTTGTAATATGCAGAATAATTTTAATATTACTGTCAAAATCACGAACCGCCTTACATCCAGCTTTTAAGTAGGTAGCAAAGTTATTGTTTCCCATTTTTCCTGCAATAGAATTATCTGCAGGTGTAGTTCCAGAGGAAGTATTGTACTCTTTATGCAGTAAAATTCCGCTGTCTATTTCGTTACCCACCTGAACATAGGAAGGTGTTATTCCTTCAGCTTTTAAGGCATTTAAAACTTCTGTTGTGTATGATGTAATGTGTTCTGCCATGGCAGAAACAGTTGTAGCGCTCAGCCACTCTGATGGAATTAACTGTTTTCCAGGATCTGTCCAGTAGTCAGAGTAGTGAAAGTCCAGAAGAATCTTTAAGCCTGCTTCATTTGCTTTTTTTGCCATTTGAACGGCTCTTGCTGTAGTGTTATCGCCTGATTGCCATGCTTCACTTTTTGGATTTGGACTTGTTGCCCAATATGCATCTGTTACTTTAGCATTTCCCGGAGAAACCCATACACGGATTCGCACTGTGTTAATTCCATGATTTGCTAGAATTTCATAAATTGATTTTTTACTTCCATCTGTGTCGTACCATTGTGGATCTGCCCCATTTTTTGGGGCGTATTCATTTTCCCAGTAGTCTGCAGAACTTACATCAAAACCACGTACAAAATCACTGCCAAGAACGGCATTTAAGAATTCTTCATCATTAGAAGCTGAAGAATTAGAATTGCTTGCACAAGATACTGCTGAAAAAAGAATTAATGAGCAGATAGCAAGTGTATTAAAAAAATGTTTAATTTTCATATGCTTGATTCCTTAAGAAGGTAAAAAAAAAGGATTTATTCAATCTGCTAAAATTAATCAGTTTTGAATAAATCCATTTTTTAATTGATATTGGGGGTAAATTATTTATTAGTTTAAAGATTCAGTATAAATTACTGTTACTTTGTATGAAGTATTATCATAAGGATTATACTGAAGTTTATGTCCTTTTAAATCAGTTACAAAAAATATTCTTGAATTTTCTGTATCTTCATTCCAAACACTTGCAACCCAAGTGTCATCAATGTAGTATCCTGGTTTAGCAGTACCAGAAACATGTTCCTGTGTAAGTATTACATAACCTTCTGAATAATTATCTAATTCTGTTTCGGATATAAGAGTTGTAATGTTATTTCCAGATATTGTGCCAGAATACAAAACATCACCAATAATATTTTCAGATGCTGTGTCATCACCAGAACTAGAACCGTTACTACAAGATGCAAATGACAAAACAAATGCAAATCCCAATACCATAAAAATTGATTTCATGAATTTTTTCATAAAATTCCTCCAAAAAAATTGTTTTACTAATCAAGAATCTCTCTCTCTTAATGTTTTAACTTTTTTTTTGAGAAAGCTTAGAAAGGAAGGATAAGCAAGGTAAGTATAAAGCGTGGTGTTATAAGCAATAAGCTTTGTGATTACGAAAAGAGTTTTACATAAAATTATTTCTTATGCAATATAATTTAATATAATATTTTGTTATTTGAATAAATAATAACCGAATTTTTATAGTTTAATACAAGAAAATGATATTTTTATAAAGTTTTTAAAAATATGTTTTCAGAATAATGCCCTGGTCATAATTACCAAAGCCTTTTCCAAAAATATTCATTCCACCCACATATTGAGCATCTTCTTTTACACCAATTCTTACACGTATAGAGTGGTGTTCCTTTAAGTGAATGTCATCCAGTTTTACATCAGAAACTTTTATGCCGTCAATAAAACTTCCCTGATTATCTATAGAAAAATGTTTTAGAAGCCCGTAAGCACTTCCTTCTGGTTTCCACCATTCCGGAGTATATTTTCCCTGTTTGTCTCCATAGTCCCCTGGGCAGGTCCAGGTTAAAATTTCTGTTTTGTTTATCCATATAGTAATATCACTTGGCCACACAGGATTTGTACCCGGAGTTTCAGAAGACAGTTCCATGCTTAGTTCAAGCTTTGTAACTTCCCGTGGATCAGAAAGGGAATTATTAGGAAATTTATATTCAAAAGAGCCAGAAGTACACCATAAAAGTCCGGCCTTCATGCGTTCTGGATTTAAAAATGAATCAGGTAAATCCAGCATTCCAATAATTTTTTGAGGTGAACAAAGGCCGCATGGCGCTGTTACAGAATAATCGGTAAAAAGCCCGATTGGCATTTCTATTTCTACAAAATTTTTCTTAGCGTTTTCAGGTTCAGGGAACTTTACAAGAATTTCATTAAAAGCAGGAGAGCAGATTTTTTGATTACCTTTTTTTGCTTTTGCAGATTCTGTTATTAAAAGTCCTGCGTCTTCCAGTATGGAAACATTTGTTGCAACTGTAGACTGGGGCAGCTTCATTGTTTCTGCAATTTCGTTAATATTCAGTTTTTTCTTTCTAAGAAGTTCAAGCATCTGAATGCGTGGTTCACTTGCCAGTGCTTTAAGTACATTCAAATCTTTTAATGGATTTATAATAAGTGTTCTTTCTGCTTCTGTTACGCTTTCCATAGTAGAATAATAATGCCATTAATCTTAATAATCAAGAAAAATCGTTATAAAAAACTGGCAATAAATCAATAATAGTTGATAATATAATAATTATGAAAAAAACTATTACATCAATTTTTATAACTTTGTTTTGTATCTGGCAGTTTTATGCACAGTCTTTGGAAGATTTTGTTTATTCAAAATATCTTGGAACTGACAATCCTGTCCAGGGGCAGTGGGGGACTTTAAACTGTCATGACCCTAAAATTTTTCAGGATGATGACGGAACTTTTTATGTTTATTCCACAGATGCTTCTATTGGCGACAGAGGCAGAAAAGGTCTTCAAATCCGTAAATCTAAAGATCTGGTTAACTGGGAATGTCTTAGTGACTCTGCTTTACAGGATAACTGGGATAAACCTTGGCTCGAATGGGTAGGCTTTGAAGATGAAGAAGAGGCTTCTTCCTGGGCTCCTTCAGTTATAAAACAAAACGGGCTTTATTACATGCTTCATGGAATAATAACTGATCGTATTAATAAAAATTATCCTTCTTCAGAAATTACTCTTGCTATTGCTGATAATCCGGAAGGTCCTTTTTATCCGGCCTCAGTTGCTGTAAAAAAGAATAAAAATATTGCACGGGTTTTAAAAAAACTTGGAGTAAAATATAAAAGTTCTGGTATTGTGCGCTATTCCATGCAGGAAGACTTTAATGAAGAATTTAATTCAAAAAGCGAAAATTTTCGTGCCTGCTACAATAATGGACTTTACAACACCCAGACTGGTGAAGAATTTGATTTTATCAGCTGGTTGTGCGGTTTTGGCTGCATTGATCCTGAATTTGTTATGGATGTGGAAACTGGAAACCTTATGGAATATGAGATAAAAGGCCAAAATTGTTATGCTTTAAGTTATGGTTCCTGGAAAGGTGGCATTGCACTTATTTATTTAGATAAAAATTCCTTAAAACCTGTAAATCCTGTTGATGGAAAAATTATTGATTTCACTGCAGATTCTGTTCCTAATGCTTTTGGAACTGCGATTGCAGGCGGATATGGAGCTGCATACGAAGGTTCACAGATAATTTTTAATTCAAAAACGAGTTATTACTATCTTTTTGTTTCTATGGGAAATCTTGAGCATGATTACAGAGTTGGTGTAGGGCGAAGTAAAAATCTTTGTGGTCCTTACTTTGATGCCAGTGGAAAATCTATGCTCTTAGATGGAATTACATCTTCATCGTATCATACAATCGGTTCAAAAATAAAAGGTGCTTTTCAAGCTGGTGAATTACAGAGAGCTTTCAGATGTCAGGGGGGGCAGAGTATTTTACGGGCTAAGGATGGAAAAATTTTATTTGCCTGTCATTCCCGGACAAATTTTTTGCCTGGGTGGTATTTTTATCTCCAGATTAATCAGATGTTTTTTAATCAAGAAGACTGGCCTGTTCTGGATCAGAATGAATACTTTCCTCTGAATGATGATGATAAAATAAATGATTTTACTCTGGATAAAATTGCCGGAACTTATGAAGTTGTAATTACTGTAAGAGATAATAAAACAGGGGATTTTAAGGCTTTTTCTTATGATAAGCCTGTAGAAGCAAATCTTGCCGATGCAATTCCTACAATATCAAAAATAATTGATATAAATAGTGAAGGTTTAATCTCTGGCGCATATTCAGGACGGCTTGAATTAAACGGAAAAGATGAAAATGGAAACCAGTTTATAACTGTTTTTCTAACTCATCCGGAAACTTCTGATGCAGTTGGAGTTTTCAAAGGTTTTGTATTAAATTCCTATAATTGGAATAAAAAGGACTTAAAAAACGCAAAAATAATAACAATTTCCTTACTGGATTCAGAAAAATCAGGAGAATATTTATTCGGAAACCGCCTCTAAAGTTTTGTATCAATAATATTCGTTATTAAACATAATATTTTGTTAAATATCAAAAAATATTGTTGACAACGAAAAAAGTTGGTATAGAATGAAAATATATAAAAAAGATATGTTTTTAGGAGGACGTATTATGAAAAAAACGTTGGCAGCCCTTGCTGCTGCCCTGGTTTTCGCGGGAGTTGCGGTTGCAGATGAAATCACTCTTATGATTTTTGCTCAGCCACAGGAAAAAGCTATTTTGGATCAGGTTATAAACCGATTCGAAAAAACACACTCAGGAACTAAGGTAAACTTTATTACATCAACACAGGCTGAATATTCTCAGAAGCTTCAGGCTCAGCTGGCTGCAAATCAGCTTCCTGACGTTTTCTATCTTGGACCAGAAAGCGTACGAATGTATGTTGACAACGGAAAGGTTTTAGATCTTTCAAAATATGTAAAAGATGTACAGGGTGTAGATTTTAATGATCTTTACGAAGGTGCAGTAGACTGCTACCGCTACGACGGAAAAATCCTTGGAAAGGGTAAAGCAATCTGGGCATTGCCAAAAGATTTTGGACCTTTCGCCCTTGCATATAACAAAACAATGTTCGAAAAAGAAGGTGTTCCTCTTCCAGATAAGGACGTGCCATACACCTGGAAAGAATGGATGGATGTAAACGAGAAATTTACTAAAGATGTAAACGGCGACGGTCAGGATGATCAGTTTGGTACTGGTTTGAATGTTCGCTGGTCTTTCATCCAGTTTGTATGGGGTAACGGTGCAGACTTCCTTGATGCAACAAAAACTAAAGTTGATATTACAAATCCAAAATTTGTAGAAGCACTTCAGTTCTTTGCAGATATGACTTTGGGAGGAACAAAGATTGGTGGAAAAACTTACAAGCCTGTAACTCCATCTGCTTCTCAGGCTCAGTCACTCGATACATATCAGCGCTGGCTTAAGGGCGAACTTGCATTCTTCCCTGCAGGTCCTTGGGATCTTTCTGCATTTAATAAAACCCTTGAATTTGAATACGATCTTATTCCATGGCCAGTTCACACAAACAAAAAACTTACAGGAACATGGCGCGGTGGAGTTGGTTATGCTGTAGCTGCTAATTCAAAAAATCCAAAAGCTGCAGCTGAACTTGCCCTCTATCTTTCAGCAGATAAAGAAGCAAATGAAATGTACTGTGATCAGGATCTTCAGGTTCCAAACCTTAAATCAATGGCAGACCGCTATGTTGCAAAAGGAAAACCTGCAAACCGCCAGGAATATCTGAATATTATTGCAAAAACAGGTCGTGCATGGCCACAGGACTTTACTTACACATCTGACTGGTTTGAAGAATTCTTTATTGGTATTCAGAAAGTTCTTGATGGAAAAATGACTGCTAAAGAATATTGCGAACTTGAACAGCCAAAGATGCAGAAAAAACTTGATAAAGGCCTTGCAAGAGAACGCAAAGCTAAAAAATAATCTTGTTCTGGCTTTTTGAAAGTCGTTTAGCGCCGTTTTTATAAATATTTTGGTTTTTAGAAACGGCGCTTTTTTATGCTGAAAAATACAATTAAACAAAACAGGAATAAAAAATGGCTAAAACTGAACTTAATAAAACGGTTTTAAACACCAGAACAAAATGGAATGATGAAGCAAGGGCAGGACTTCTTTTTGTATTGCCACCTGTAATCGGATTTTTGCTTTTTACCGCTGTTCCATTTTTCTTTTCTATTTATGCCAGTTTTACAAGCTGGGATTCTATGACAGATTTAACTTCTCTGTTTTCTATGGATGAAATAGACAGAGAATATTTTTATGTTGGATTTGAAAATTACAAGGAATTGTTTACAGACGGCGACTTCTGGCGCGCACTGTGGAACACCTTTTTTTATATGATTGGTATTCCAATCGGAATGATATGGGCTTTTGCATTGGCAGTTTCTTTTAATAAATCGCTTCCCGGGGTAAAAGCCTTTAGAGTTATTTATTATATCCCTGTAGTAAGTTCCATTGTTGCTGTTTCGCTTTTGTGGAAATGGCTTTATAACGGTGACTTTGGTTTATTAAATCAGTTTATACGTTCTGTTTTTGGGGTAAAAGGTCCAAACTGGCTGGAAGATCCTCATACTGTAAAGCCTGCAATTATGCTTATGGCCATCTGGCGAGGAGTGGGTGGAACTGCTTTACTTTATCTTGGCGGTTTACAGAATCTTCCAAAATCATATTTTGAAGCTGCCCTTATAGATGGAGCCAGTAAGTTTACAATTTTCAGAAAGATTACCTGGCCACTTGTAAAACCAATTTCTTTCTTTATTGTGGTAACAGGAATTATAGGTGGGGCACAGATGATAGTAGAGCCTCAGATTATGGCTCCTAACGGTGGTACCGATTACAGTGCCGGTACAATTGTATTCTACATCTGGCAGCATGCTTTTGGTGCGGCTGATGCTAAGGGCTTTGCCTGTGCTGCAGCCTGGGTTCTTGCAATTATTATCTTTATCATAACTGCCGTTCAGTTCAGATTTGGACCGACTAGTGATAACTATCTTGAATAGGGGGAATTATGACAACGCCTGAAGTAAAAACTGAAAATAAATATCACGGATTAAACAAAACAGAATTAAGATATATTGATGCTTTTGGAACCTATGCCTTTCTGGTGTTTGGTGCCTTTTTAATGATTATTCCTCTGGTCTGGATGCTGTTTTCGGCCTTAAAAACACCTGCTCAGTTTCTTACAACTCAGCTTTCTCTTGCTATGCCGGAGCATCCGCAGTGGAAAAACTTTACCCAGCGTGTATGGCAGATGAATCCAAAACTTCAGATAGGTATTCTGAACTCCATAATCATATCTTTTTCTACTATCATTGTAGGTTCCTTTGTTTCTTCTCTTGCAGCTTTTGCCTATTCAAAGCTACATTTTCCGGGAAAAGATAAACTCTTTCTTGCCGAACTTGCCACAATGATGATTCCATTTGCAGTTATTATGATTCCTCAGTTCATTATGTATGCAAGAATCGGCTGGCTGAATACCTGGTACCCGCTTATGATTCCCGGAATGCTTGGTAATGTAAGTATGATTTTCTTTTTGCGTCAGTATATGAGCGGTATTCCAACTTCTATAGTAGAAAGTGCACGCATTGACGGTGCAGGATTTTTCCGCATTTACTGGCAGATTATCATGCCAAATGCAAAGCCTGCAGTTGCTGCCCAGGCAATTTTATGGTTCATGGGAGCCTGGAATGATTTCTTTGCACCAAGTATTTATTTGAACGAACCAAAAAAACTTACAGTTCAGGTTATGATCAGTCAGCTTAATGCAATGTATGCAATTCAGACAGATTATCCTCTGCTTTTAACAGCATCGCTTATAGCTCTTCTTCCTGTGCTGATTATTTTTATGGTTTTCCAGAAGCAGATTATTGCCTCTGTTGCCATGACAGGTTTGAAATAGTTTCTGGCTCAAAGAGGAAAGTTATGGCTTTGCTTAATGTAAAAGGCGCAGTTTATGTTCATGATCCTGAGATTGTAAAAGAAAACGGTGTTTATTATCGTTTTTGTACAGGAAATGGAATTCCTGTTGCAAAATCACGGGATTTACTCAATTGGGAAGAATGTGAACCTGTATTTAAAACTAATCCCTTGTGGACTTCAAAGGCAATTCCAGGTTCTAACAGCCTCTGGGCGCCAGATATTACCTGGCACAAGGGGTGCAGTAAAGATGAAGAAGGGGAATGGCGTTTATATTACAGCGTAAGTACCTTTGGAAGTCAAAAAAGTGCCATAGGACTTTGTGTAAATAAAACCATTGATTCTTCATCGCCAGATTTCTGCTGGAAAGATTTAGGCTGCGTAATTCAGTCTGATAATACCTGTAATTACAATGCTATCGATCCAGCTGTCTTTTCTGACAAAAACGGAAATGATTTTCTATTATTTGGTTCATTCTGGGGTGGACTTATGTCTGTGCCATTAACGCCGCAGGGATTTGTTGTAAAAGATGCAGCTGTAAAAAATATTGCCACTCGTCATATGGAACCAAATGCTGTTGAAGGTGGTTATATTTTTTATCACCAGAATTATTACTATCTTTTTGCCTCTTATGATTTTTGCTGCCGGGGAACTGCAAGCAGCTATCATATTGTTTGTGGCCGTTCAGAAAATCCTCTTGGCCCATACACCGATATGTTTGGAAAATCCTTTCTGGATGGCGGAGGAGATACTTTAAGGGATAGCTTCACTTTTAAGCAGTGGGCCGGTCCAGGGCATAATTCAGTTTTTAAGGATAACAATGGAAAAATTTACCTTGTTTACCATGCATATGACAGAACTGATGATGGAAAATCAGTTTTACAGATTGAAGAAATGAATTTTGAAGAAGGATTCCCAGTTTTAAAGGACTAAAATATGAATTATATAGATTTAACTGAGCAGGATGAAAAAAAGCCTTTGATTCTTCAAAGGGCTGATCCGCATATTTATTATCATAAAGACGGTTATTATTATTTTACAGCCTCAACACCAGAATACGATCGTATTGAACTGCGCAGAGCCTGGTCTATTAAGGCTCTTTCGGATGCTCAGCCGGTGGTAATCTGGAGAAAACACGCTACCGGTCCTATGAGCTGGCATATCTGGGCCCCGGAACTTCATTTTATAAATGGCAGATGGTACATATATTTTGCAGCAGGCAGAAGTGAAGATCCCTGGTGGATTCGTTCATGGGTTCTTGAAAATTCCAGCCCGGATCCTTTTTGCGGACAATGGGAAGAAAAAGGTCAGCTTGTTTCTGAATGGGATTCTTTTATGCTTGATATGACGGTTTTTGAGCATAATAAAAAGCTATATGCAATATGGGCACAAAAACGCAGAGAAAAAACTGAAAATTCCGCTTTATATATTTCCGAAATGGAAAATCCATATACTTTAAAAATGCCTCAGACTTTACTTACAGTTCCTGAATTTTCATGGGAGTGTAAAGGTTTTAGGGTAAATGAAGGAGCTGCTGTTCTTAAGCGAAATGGAAAGATTTTTGTAACTTACAGTGCAAGTGCTACCGATGCCAGTTATTGTATGGGACTTTTAAGTGCAGATGAAAATTCCAATCTTCTGGATCCAGCTTCCTGGAAAAAGAATGCTAATCCCGTTTTTGTAACTGATGAAAAAACTGGCATTTTTGGACCAGGTCATAACAGCTTTACCACCAGCAGAGACGGTAAAACTGACTATTTGATTTACCATGCAAGACCATATGCAGATGTGGATTTAGATTTTGCTCTTTATGATCCAAACCGGCATACGTGGGTAAAAAAGATAGTTTATGATAAATCTGGATTCCCGATTTTTCAATAGAACATATAATATAAAATCATAACAAGGGGAAAATATGAAAACAAAGGTTATAATCAGTAAGGATTTTAAAATTGGAGAGGTTGACAAAAATCTTTTCAGTTCTTTTGTAGAGCATCTTGGTCGTGCGGTATATACCGGAATTTATGAACCAGGACATGCTGTGGCAGACGAGCAGGGCTTCCGTAAAGATGTAATAGATCTTGTCCGTGACCTGAATGTTTCTCTGGTGCGATATCCTGGGGGAAACTTTCTTAGCGGATACAACTGGAAGGATGGCATTGGTCCAAAAGAAAGTCGACCGCGCAGACTGGACCGTGCATGGCATACAATAGAATCTAATCAGATTGGAATTGATGAATTTTTTGACTGGACAAAAAAAAGCGGCACAGAAGTTATGGGCGCTGTAAATATGGGAACCGGTACTCCTCAGGATGCCGGAGACCTTGTTGAATATTGTAATTTTGATTCTGGCACTTACTGGAGTGATTTACGCCGTAAAAATGGTCATGAAAAACCTTATGGAATTAAAACCTGGTGTGTAGGTAATGAGATGGATGGTCCATGGCAGATTTGTCATCTTACTGCCGAAGAATATGGCAGAAAGGCTTTG